>JAJQID010000159.1 GCA_021199405.1 Lachnospiraceae bacterium | reverse complement strand
GACCCAGGCGGGGGATGTATCGGCTTATATTCCCACCAACGTGATTTCCATTACAGACGGTCAGATTTATCTGGAGACGGAGATGTTCAACTCCGGTTTCCGTCCTGCGGTCAACGCCGGGCTGTCTGTTTCCCGTGTGGGAGGAGCGGCTCAGATCAAGGGTATGAAGAAGGTAGCGGGACCCATCCGGACAGAGCTGGCTCAGTACAGAGAGCTGGCAAGCTTCGCTCAGTTTGGTTCCGATCTGGACGCCGATACAGCGCAGCGTCTGGCCCAGGGGGAGCGCATCAAGGAGGTGCTCAAACAGGGACAGTATGCCCCGTTGGCGGTGGAATATCAGGTAATGATTCTCTATGTGGTGACTAATAAGTATCTTCTGGACGTGCCTACATCGGAGATTACCCGGTTTGAGAAGGAATTCTACGATTTTATCAATGAAAAATATCCGGAGATTCCCAGTGCCATTAAGACGGAGAAGGTGATCTCTGAGGATACGGAGGCCAGGCTTGTGAAAGCCATTGAAGCCTTCAAGGAGATTTTTAAATAGCAACTGGAAAGGCAGGGAGGATTTATGGCTTCCACCCGTGATATCAAAAAGCGGAAAGCAAGCATACAGAGTACGCAGCAGATTACCAAGGCCATGAAGCTTGTCTCCACCGTGAAGCTTCAGCACGCCAGAGGGCGGGCGGAACGCTCCAGATCCTATTTTGACTGTATGTATTCCACGGTGCAGTCCATTCTGGAAAAGACAAAGGGCGTCAGACATCCCTATCTTGATGGTAATGACAGTCCGCGAAAGGCAGTGCTGGCGATCACATCCAACCGGGGTCTGGCCGGAGGATATAATTCCAATATTGTCAAGCTGATTACAAGGGGAGAGCTGTCCAGGGAGGAGCTGGATATTTACGCCATCGGCACTAAGGGCCGGGATGCGCTGGCCAGAGCGGGTTATCAGATCAAAAAGGCGTATCCGGATCTGGGAGAGACGCCGTCTTACGCGGAGGCGATGGTATTGACGGAGCTTTTGCTGGAGAGTTACGCCGCGGGCGAGGTGGGCGAGATTTATCTGGCTTATACCGCTTTCAAAAACACGGTCACTCATGAGGCCAGACTGATTCGGCTGCTTCCGGTGGAACCGGCCGAAGAGCAGGAAAAGGGAGCGGTGGCGTTGATGAACTTTGAGCCGGAGGAGACTGAGGCATTAAATCTGCTGATTCCCAAATATCTGAGCAGTTTGATCTACGGCGGCCTTGTGGAGAGTGTGGCCAGTGAGAACGGCGCCAGAATGCAGGCCATGGATTCGGCCACCAGCAACGCGCAGGATATGATTCAGGATCTGGAGCTTTTGTACAACAGGGCCAGACAGGGCGCGATTACAACGGAACTGACAGAAATCATAGCAGGCGCGGAGGCTTTGAATTAGAGTCCGGGCCGGAAAGAGGAGACTTAAATGGCAGAGTTAAATATTGGCAGGGTCACACAGATTATCGGGGCCGTGCTGGACGTCAAATTCAGTCAGGGCGGACTTCCCGAAATCAACGAGGCAATCACCATTCAGAGAAAGGATGGCACCTCCCTGACCGTGGAGGTGGCGCAGCATTTGGGAGATGATGTGGTTCGCTGTATTGCCATGGGACCTACGGACGGTCTGGTGAGGGGGATGGAGGCGGTAGCCACCGGGGCGCCCATCACCGTGCCTGTGGGAGAGAATACCCTGGGAAGAATCTTCAATGTGCTGGGAAAGGCCATCGATGATAAACCGGAGCCTACCGGCGTCACGTACGAACCGATTCATAAGCCGGCGCCCGCCTTTGCGGAGCAGTCTACGGATACAGAGCTTCTGGAGACGGGAATCAAGGTGATTGATCTGCTCTGTCCCTATCAGAAGGGCGGCAAGGTTGGTCTGTTCGGCGGCGCAGGCGTGGGAAAGACCGTTCTGATTCAGGAGCTGATTCGGAATATTGCCACAGAGCATGGCGGATATTCTGTGTTTACCGGCGTGGGAGAGCGGACCCGTGAGGGCAACGATCTTTATCACGAGATGACAGAATCCGGGGTTATAGATAAGACCACCATGGTCTTCGGCCAGATGAACGAGCCGCCGGGAGCCCGTATGAGAGTGGGTCTGACAGGCCTGACCATGGCAGAATATTTCCGTGATAAGGGCGGCAAGGACGTCTTATTATTTATTGACAATATTTTCCGTTTCACTCAGGCTGGTTCTGAGGTCAGCGCCCTGCTGGGGCGGATGCCCTCTGCGGTGGGTTATCAGCCTACGCTGGCTACGGAGATGGGCGCGCTGCAGGAGCGTATTACCTCCACAAAGAGCGGCTCCATCACTTCTGTGCAGGCGGTCTATGTGCCTGCGGACGACCTGACGGACCCGGCACCTGCCACTACCTTTGCTCATCTGGACGCTACCACGGTATTGTCCCGTTCCATTGTGGAGATGGGGATTTATCCGGCGGTGGATCCGCTGGAGTCTACTTCCCGCATTCTGGATCCCAGAGTGGTGGGAGAGGAGCATTACAGGGTGGCCCGGGGTGTACAGGAGATTTTGCAGAGATATAAGGAATTACAGGATATCATCGCTATTCTGGGAATGGATGAGCTGTCGGAATCGGACCGCGTCCTGGTGGCGAGAGCCAGAAAGGTGCAGAGATTCCTGTCGCAGCCCTTCTTTGTGGCGGAGCAGTTTACAGGCACGTCCGGCAAGTATGTGCCCATCAGTGAGACGATCCGCGGCTTTTCCGAGATTCTGGCCGGCAAGTATGACGACATTCCGGAGAGTCATTTTATCAATGCCGGAACCATCGATGATGTGGTGGCCCGTGTAAGCTGAGAGGAGCAGGCGGTATGGAGAAATTCAGATTGCAGATTATTACTCCGGAACGCGTGTTCTTTGATCAGGACGTGGAAATGGTGGAGTTTAACACCACAGAGGGTGAGATCGGCGTATATGCGAAGCACATTCCTCTGACAGTGATTATTAAACCGGGGATCCTGACCATCCGCATGGAGAACAACGAAGCGAAGGAGGCCGCACTGCATGCCGGTTTTGTAGAAATTCTGCCGGATCAGGTGACGATCCTCGCGGAAATCGTGGAGTGGCCGGAGGAAATCGACGGGGCCAGGGCGGAGGCAGCCTTAGAGCGCGCCAGGGCGAGACTGGCCAGCCGTACGCCGGAGACGGATATTGCCAGAGCGGAGACAGCGTTGATGCGTGCCATGGCCCGCATTACGGTGATTAAGTAGAAAGCAGAATGCTAAAAAGCCTTCCGAAAGATAAGATGATTCGGGAGGCTTTTTTCAATCACGAAAAAATACCGGCAGGCATATTTTAAAAGAAAAAGAGATTTTTTCATGCAAAATTATCTTCCCTTTTATATGACCTACCCGATTCAGTATCCTATGCGGGAGGAGGATGCCCTGCGCCGGGATATCGACTACCTGAGAGGATTGTATCCGAAGGACGCACAGAAATATTTAAAAAAAATAAAAAGTATCATAGATTATATGGACTATGAGGGAAGTATGATTTATGATGAATATCCGGACAGGTGGCAGTTGTATCGTCTGGCGGAGAGCATTGTCAAGACTCTGCAGACGGAATCCGAGACCGGAGATGAGGAAGAAAAAGTATCTCCTCAGAAGTGGGAGTGGATCAGCGATATGGTGCAGGTCCTTCTGCTGGAGGAGCTTTTGAGCCGTCGGCAGATGAAGCAGAGCAAAAAATGGGAAGGCGGCAGCGTTTTCATTCCAAAGACAGAAAATATCTGCACACTGAAGGATTATGGAAGGATTGGGGAGGAGGGGGCTCTCTGAGGAGCCCCGCGGCGGGACGCCGGAGGAAAAATGAAAAAAAATTTTATCATGTGGACAGCATTCGTGATTGTATTTTTCGCGAGTGTGATAATTACATATCATTTTATCAACCGGGACAACGACGGCCTTTCCATGGATATGGAGGCGGCTGCATTCCCGCTGGTACAGATTGAGATTGACGGGACGGCCTGCAATCTGCTTCACGGCTACAGTGATTCCATGGAGATCAACGAGGTGGCGGAATATATCTTTCCGCTGGGTACGGACAGGCAGGTCTCTGTGCAGATCGATTCCTTTGGGGAGGAGGTACAGTCGGTTTCTTACGAGATCAGAAATTCCGACAGCTCCCGCCTGATCGAGAACGGGGAGGTAAGCGTTCGCCAGGATGGGGAGCTTTACAGCTGCAGCTTTACGCTGAAGGATCTGATTGAGGAGGGTGGGGAGTACGTGCTTGTGTTGAAAGTCAGTACCAGATATCAGAAGGAAATCCGGTTCTATACCCGCTTTATTTATGCGGCGGATAACTGTATGGATGAGCAGCTTCAGGTGGTGTGGCAGTTTCATGAAAGTACCTTCGATTCTGAGAATGGTGCGGAGTATATCGCTCCCTTCATGGAGACGGATGAGACCGGCGATAATTCCACGCTGGCATACGTAGATTTACATTGCACAACCTCTCAGGTCATGTGGGGAGGTCTTACGGTGGAGGTGGTCAGCGATATTTATCCCGCGATCACCAGCCTGGATGAAAATTACGGCGGTTATACCCTGACCTACTACGCCCAGGCTCAGGACGAGGACAATATCTACCTCTATGAGGTATGTGAAAAATATCTGCTCCGCACACTGGGAGAGACAACCTATATCATTGAATATGAACGCACCATGGATGTGCTGTATTCCATGGAGAGCGATCTGTACAACAGCAATACCATTATGCTGGGCATCTCCAATGAGGGTGTCACCATCACGGAGAGTGAGGACGGCGCCATGGCGGTATTTGTGATCAACGGCTGCCTGTATTATTATGACGACAATGAAAACTGCCTGAATTACGTGTATGGTTTCAGGAACGGCGATGAGATCGATCTGCGAAATCTGTATGGAAAGCACGGTGTTCAGGTGCTGCAGGTGGACGAGGCCGGTTCCATGACGTTTCTGGTGTACGGTTATATGAACCGGGGAACCCACGAGGGAAGTGTAGGGATTGGCGTGTATTATTACGACGCACTGACAGGGCTTCGTGAGGAGCTTGCCTTTATTCAAAGCACCCATTCCGCGGAGCTGGTCATACAGGAGGCGGAGACTTTGGCCTATCTTGCAGGACAGAATCTGTATTTTTATATGGATGGATGTCTTTGTATGCTGAATCTGGAGACCCAGGAGATGGAGGTGATCTGTTCCTATAATGCGGAGCAGGAAATTTTTGTCTCCGACACCAGGTCTGCGCTGGTGATTCAGGATGGGGACGGGATTACCTATATTGATCTGGAAAATGATACCAGCCGGAAGCTGACTGCGCCCTCCGGTCAGGTACTTCTGCCCCTTGGCTTTATCGGGGAGGACTTTGTTTACGGATATGCCTACACGGATGAGCAGAGTCGGAATCAGGACGGAAGTCTGTTTTATTATATGTACCGGATCTGTATTGAGGACTCCGCCGGTGAGATTCAGAAGGATTATGAAATCGAGAACGTGAGGATCAAAGGGTGCGTTATAGACGGGAATCAGCTGGTTCTGGAAAGATATCAGAAAGGGGAGGAGGGCTATACGGCCATTGCTTCCGACAATATTGTCAGCCGCAAGAGCAGTCGGTCCGCTTCCAACAGTGTGGAGACTGTAGTGACGTCCACTTATCAGACTATTTATCAGATATCCCTGAAAAATAAGATTGATGTCAGCAGTCTGACCTTTGCGGGGGCGAAGGAGATGCAGTCAGAAAATGTGGAGAATCTGGTTTTTTCCACGCAGTCTGAGATAAGGTATGTGGCTGTGTGCAGTCCCTGGGAGGTTACGGAGTACAGCACGGACGCAGGCTACGCGGTGCAGCAGGCCGGGAGTATGAACGGAATGGTAAGAGATAATGGAACCGGCAGTTATATATGGAGGCGCAGCACCCTGTCTGCAAGCAACCAGATCATTGCCATTGAGGCTGTCGCCTCCACGGAAGAGAAGGACAGCATGACGGTATGTCTGGAAATCATGCTGGAGCAGATGGGAGTGTATACGGATGTGGCCGAACGGTGGAATGCGGGAGAGAGCTGCAGCGCTATTCTGGGGGATAATTACAGTGATTATACGTTAATCGAGGTCACCGGCTGCAGTCTGACGAGTCTGCTTTATTACGTGGATCAGGATATTCCGGTGCTGATTATTTTAGAGAGCGGGGAGGCCATGCTGCTGACAGGCTTTAATGCCTATAACGTGGTATTGATGCGCCCGGACAGTAATTTCCTGGGGTATATGTCCCAGAGCGACGCTTCTGAGATGCTCTCGGAGGAGACGGCGTATGTGTATACTTATTACAAAACGAGTGCAAATTAGTGTGGCGTTTCGTAAATAAGTGGACATTTTTCAAAAACACTGCACTGGAAGCCGAAATCAGAATGGAGCATTTCAGACAGTGGATAATGTCTGCTGCAAAAAGCCGGTGTACATGGAGGGAGATACGAATATCGTGGAAAAATATCACTTTTTTGGAATGATGGCGCGGTTGAAGCTGATCAATCGCTGGAGCCTGATGCGCAACACACGGGAGGAAAATCTGGCGGAGCACAGCCTGGAGGTGGCCATGATCGCCCATGCGCTGGCTGTCATCGGAAACCGTTATCTGGATAAAAGTCTGAACGAGGAAAGAATCGCCCTGCTGGGCATGTACCATGATGCGTCGGAGATTATCACGGGAGATCTTCCCACCCCGGTGAAATATCACGACGACAGGATACGTGACAATTATAAAGATCTGGAGAAGGAGGCGCAGGGGACCCTGCTGAAGCTTCTTCCGGAGAAAATGTGGGACAGCTACCGAAATATCATTTATCAGGAAACAGCGCCTGAGGATGAATATCTGTTGAAGCTGCTCAAGGCTGCCGACAAAATCTCGGCCTACATCAAATGTGTGGAGGAGGAGCAGACAGGCAACTGCGACTTTGCCTCCGCCAAAGAGTCCACCTATAAAGCGCTCATGGAAATGGAGCTGGAGGAGGTCGGGCTTTTCATGGAGATGTTTATGGAATCCTATGGGCTGGATCTGGACACCATGTCAAAGGATCTGTGAGCGGACTGAAATTTACGGTCGGAGAGTCATCTTCGGCCGGATTGATTCTGTATTTCAAATCTAAATTTTATAAAACCTTTCTTAATTTCACTCTTTTTATATTGACATCAAAACTGAAAATGACTATTATCGTTTTAACCATAAAGGGTAAAAACAGTTTCAAACTGTCCGAAAACTTTTTTAAATGCGCGCGAATTTTCGGGCAGGTCCTTTATGGCGTTGGAAACGATGAGAAAAGGAGGAGCTTTGCGATGCCTTTGCCGCTGACAGAAGAGAAAAAGGGTGCATTGAAAAGTAAAATTATGCTGATGTATCTGAAATATGGCTTTGATGGGATTTCCATGGATGAGATTGCGGCCCGTCTGCATGTCGGGAAACCTACCCTGTACAAGTATTTTAAGAGTAAGGAGGATATTGTGCGGGAGGTGGAACGATTTGCAAGGGAGCGGCTTACAGGCTTTCCCCTGTCTGCGGAAGGCGGCATTGACGACGTACTGGAGGGGCTGTCTCAGATCTACTGCAATGGAATCACGCTGGCCGTGTTTTCCGGCAGCCGCTATATGGCAGATCTGAAAAATCGCTTTCCCGATCTGTACACGGAACATGTTCAGGCAATAGACAATCTGATCAGCAGATTTCAGGCATTCCATGAAAAGGCTGCGGAAAAAGGCTTTTGCAGGAAGCTGTCTCTGCCTCTGGTTGGAGAACAGTTCCACAAGATGCTGCCTGTGGTAATCGACGAAGAGTATCTTAAGAAAAATAATCTGACGTTGAGAGAGACGATCCGGGAGTATTATCGGATGCTGCTGCATCAGATCTTAAGCGATGAGTACCAGAACGTCATATTCATGGAAGAAACCTATGCTTTCTGTGACAGACTGGCAGAGAGAGTGGAGGAAATATCAACCGTCTGAAAACAATGCGGGAGTTTTTTCGCAGAGCGGTTTAAAAGATGGTTGATACCGGGAAGCTTTTACAAAACAGTTCTTATGATATTTTGTCGGGCAATTTTCGCAAAGCGGCGGATCCCGTAAACGGGATGGAAAAGGAATGGAAGGAGAGTTGATATGCTGCATATTTTCAGGCACATGAAAACGAGGGACAGGTGGCTGTCACTGTTATGTCTGTGTCTCGTCTGTGGTCAGGTGTATTTTGATTTGAAGCTGCCTGACTATACGGCTGCGATCACAGTGCTGATCAGCAGCGAGGTGACAGAAATGTCAGAATACTGGTCGGCCGGGCTCAAGATGCTGGGCTGTGCGCTTTGCAGCGCCGGGCTGACTGTGATCGTCGGGTATTTCGCGGCGCGGATCGCGTCAGATTTCAGCTTTGATATCCGCAGCCTGGTATTCAACAAGGTGGCGGCTTTCGGCAGCGGGGAGATCAAGAAATTTTCTACTGCCAGCCTGATTACCCGTACCACCAATGATATTACGCAGATTCAGATGATCATCGCCATGGGACTGCAGATGATGCTGCGAGCGCCGATTATGGCTGTCTGGGCAGTGATAAAGATCATCGGCAAGAGCTGGCAGTTGTCTGCCGTGGTGGCGGCCGCTGTGGTGATCGTGGTGACTTCGCTGATTATTCTGCTGGTGGTCATGATTCCGAAATTCAGGATCGTCCAGAGACAGATCGACGACGTAAACCGGATTACGGAGGAGAACTTAAACGGTATCCGTGTGGTGCGCGCCTTCAATGCTGAGAAGTATCAGGAGGATAAATTCGATACTGCCAACGAAAGTTTAAAGAAGACGCAGTTATTTACCGGTAGAGGAATGGCAGTTTTATCCCCGATCATGATGTTTGTGCAGAGCGCGGTCACTCTGGGCATTTATTATGTGGGAGCTACACTGATCAATAATATCGAGATTCCCATGACAGACATGACGGCTGCTGCCGCTGCAATCAGCGAGAGATCCGTTATGCTGGGCGATGTGGTTTCCTTCAGCTCCTATGCAATGTATGTAATCATGTCCTTTGTCATGCTTTTGATGATTTTCATGATGCTGCCGAGAGCCCAGGTGTCTGCAAAACGTATCAGTGAGGTGATCGATTCTGATATTACGGTGACAGAAGGCAGTGAGACGAACGGAACACAGACCGGCACGATCGAATTTAAGGATGTGACCTTC
The DNA here is from genome assembly GCA_021199405.1 of Lachnospiraceae bacterium. GTDB lineage: Bacteria > Bacillota > Clostridia > Lachnospirales > Lachnospiraceae > RGIG6307. The sequence goes on along the minus strand of JAJQID010000159.1, from coordinate 12,934 downwards.
CGTTATCCGGATGCTTCCGAGGATTGCCTGAAGCACATTTCCTTCTCCGCAAGGAAGGGAGAGACGGTAGCCTTTATCGGTGCTACCGGTTCCGGAAAATCCACGCTGGCGCAGCTGGCTGCGAGGCTGTATGATGCTACATCCGGCGAGGTTCGGCTGGACGGCAGGAACATTTCAGAATATACGTTTAATACTCTTTATGATAAAATTGGCTATGTGCCGCAGAAAGTGCAGCTGTTCTCTGATACAGTCCGGGGAAATATCTCCTTTGGAGACTGCGGCCATGAGGTGACGGAAAATGACGTAAGGGAAGCCATTGATATTGCTCAGGCCACAGATTTTGTCAATGAAATGGATGGAGGAATGGACGCCCGGATCGCCCAGGGAGGCACCAATGTGTCCGGCGGCCAGAAGCAGCGGCTCTCTATTGCCCGCGCACTTGCCAGAAAGCCGGAGATCCTTATCCTGGATGACACCTTCTCCGCCCTGGATTATAAGACGGATCGAATCCTGCGGCAGCGCCTGATGAAGGAGCGCAAAAATATGACCTGTCTGATTGTAGCGCAGCGTATCGGTACCATCCGCAACGCGGACAGGATCGTAGTACTGGATGACGGCGCTGTTGTGGGCATGGGTACCCATGACGAATTGATGAAAAACTGTTCGGTTTACCAGGAAATCGCTTTGTCGCAGCTTTCAGCAGAAGAGCTGGCGGCGAATGCGTAAAGGAGGTGTTTGAAATATGCCAGGACCTATGGGAGGAAGAGGACCTATGAGAGGCGGCCCCGGCGGCGGACCGCGCGGAGGCGGAGGTCAGGCGAAGGATATGGGCGCGGCTCTTCGCAATCTCTTAGCTTATTGTAAAAATCAGGTGGTCTGGATTGTACTTGCGCTGATTTTGGCAGCGGCAGGCGCGATCTGTACTATCATCGGGCCGGATCAGATCAGCAGACTGACGGATTATATTTATGACGGCCTGACCTCCACCATCGATATGGATGGAATTGTGAGTGTTGCGCTTTTACTGCTGGGAATTTATCTGACCAGCGGCGTCTGCAGTTTTTTACAGCACTATATCATGCAGACCGTGACGCAGGGGACGGCCAAAAGGATGCGTGAGGATATCAGCACCAAGATCAACCGTCTGCCGTTAAAATATTTCAATGGCAATGCAGCCGGTGATGTCCTTTCCAGAATGACTAATGACGTGGATACGGTTTCTCAGGCCATGAGCAACAGCCTGGCCAGCATGGTGACGGCCATTGCACAGTTTGTGGGCTGCCTGATCATGATGTATTATACCAACTGGATTCTCGCCACGACAACCGTGCTGACGACGATCCTGGGGCTGGTATTCATGGTAGTGATCATGTCCCATTCCCAGAAATATTTCACGGCCAGACAGGAGAGCCTGGGAAATCTGAACGGTTATATCGAGGAGATGTACAACGGTCATGATATCATCCGCATCACAAACGCGGAAAATAAGGTCAGAGATGAATTTGAAGGACTGAATCAGGCAGTGAAGGATGCGAACTTCAAGTCGCAGTTTCTCTCCGGTTTGATGCAGCCTCTGATGACCTTTGCCGGGAATCTCGGTTACGTGGCGGTCTGCGTGGTGGGTGCTTCTCAGATCATCAGCGGACGGATTACCTTCGGCGTGATCACCGCGTTCCTGATTTATACCAGGCTGTTTGAGCAGCCTTTGCGCCAGATTGCCCAGTCTATGACCCAGATGCAGTCCTGCGCGGCGGCGGCAGAGCGTGTGTTCGAGTTCCTGGATGAGGAAGAGCTGGAGGATGAGTCTGCGAAAACAAAACGCATTACGAATGTGAAGGGCGAGGTGGAATTCCGTCATGTGAAATTTGCTTATCCCAATGCACCGGAGAAAGAGATTATCCATGACTTTTCCGCAAAGGTGAAGCCAGGACAGAAGGTTGCCATCGTCGGTCCCACCGGCGCCGGCAAGACGACCATGGTCAACCTGCTGATGCGTTTCTTTGAGCCCACCGGAGGGGAAATTCTGATCGACGGTGTGCCGACGAAGGATATTCCCAGAGAAAATGTGCACGATCAGTTTGGTATGGTGCTGCAGGACACATGGCTGTTTGAAGGAACTGTGCGGGAGAACCTGCTGTATAATACGCAGGGAGTCAGCGAGAAGCAGATGACTGATGCCTGCAAGGCCTGCGGTATTCATAACTTTATCAAAGCACTTCCGAAGGGCTATGATACAGTGCTCAGTGACAATACGGCAATCTCCGCCGGTCAGAAGCAGCTGATGACCATTGCCCGGGCCATGATTCAGAACAGTCCGATGCTGATACTGGATGAGGCCACCTCCAGTGTGGATACCAGGACTGAGATTCTGACGCAGCGCGCCATGGATCAGCTGACCAGCAATCGGACCAGCTTTGTCATTGCGCATCGTCTGTCTACTATCAGGAACGCAGATATGATCCTGGTAGTCCGGGACGGCGATATCGTGGAGCAGGGCAATCACGAGGAACTTCTTGCAAAGGGCGGCTTCTACGCGGAGCTGTACAACAGCCAGTTTGAGGAAGTGGCATAAGAGCAAAATAAAAGCACCTCTTCGGGGGTGCTTTTCAGACAAAGTGATAGCGGCTATTCCTTTGTTATTTCTTCGGAATAGCCGCTTCTAATGAATTGCTCCCATTGGATTGCAACCTCTCTTTCTGCGGATTATGAATGCTCAGCTTAGATTTTCATTGGTCTGCACCTCTGATATATTTCAATGGTTTACGGTTACAGTCATTCAATTTTCTCGATATTCTGATATCAAATTTTCGGTCTTAATACGAAATTTTCTTTGGAATTTCTAACATCTGTTCTGATTTTTTCTTCACTCTGAATTTTAATATCGGGTATTTTTCCATTCCTGATCTGCTCGCCTCTGGCTGTTATTTCAGACCTCTTTGCCTTTTTATTATCCTTCTTCGCTTTGAAATTTTTTATCAGCTTTCTTTCCTTATTAAATCTTTCTTTTCAGTTCTAATACCAAGTTTTCTCGTCGCTTTAATACTAAAACTGTTTTATCTGGTTCAATATTGAATTCCGGATATTAAATTTTCTTCTTTTCGTTTTTTATTAAGTCTTATCACTCAATACTTAATATCTTTTTAAATCTTAACTGTTCATTGGTCTGTACCTGTTAATGTACCTTTTTGAGTGCTTTTCCTTTGAAACTGTGATTAAACATTCATTGATCTTTACCTTTACTTTCTTAGATTATGAGTGTTAGATTAGATTGCCCTTTGGTCTGCCCTCCTTTTAATTTGTTTTGTTTGTTTTTTGTTTGTAAGTGTAATATAGCACATCATTTTCTAATTGTCAACACAATTTTTGAAAAAAATCAAAATATTTTCAAAAAATATGAAATATGAAAAATATAACAGAATCGAGCAAAATATTTATTTGAGAAAACAGATTTTGGATGGCGAAAATCGGAAATAAATGCTGCAAATTGGACGTGAAATCTGAAAAGAAGGAATGTATCGATAAATCATATTTTGAAACGGGTAAAAAACGGTTGAAAAACGGATATTCCGGTTGACATGAAATAAGAGGTGTGATACCATGATGCAAAGAATAACATGACTTGAGAGTGACAGAGGGAGGCTGCTCTATGGATATTGAAAAGCTGAAGAAGAGAAAACAGGAACTGGGCTACACCATGGCGCAGCTTTCCGAGAGCAGCGGTGTTCCTCTGGGGACGCTGCAGAAGATTTTTACCGGAGAGACAAAGCAGCCGAGGTATGAGACGGTGCAGGCTCTGGAGCGGGTGCTGGGCTCGAAGGAAAAGCCGCGGACCTATCTGGACTTCATGTCTGACATTGATACTCTGATGGTGTCGGAGACCGCCATCTCCTATGGGAAAAAGAGGCAGGGAGAGTACACTCTGGAGGATTATTATGCGCTGCCGGATGATCAGCGGGTGGAGCTGATTGACGGGATTTTTTATGATATGGCTTCCCCCAGAGCGCCGCACCAGTTTGCCGTGGCAGAAATTCATCGCCAGATTTCGACTTATATCATGGAGAACAGGAGGCAGTGCATTCCCTTTGTTGCGCCTCTGGACGTGCAGCTGGACTGCGATGATAAGACGATGCTGCAGCCTGACGTTGGTATTCTCTGCGACAGGAGCAGGTTACGAAATGGCATTATTTTCGGCGCTCCGGATTTTGTAGTGGAGGTGCTTTCTCCGTCGACCAGGCAGAAGGATCAGAATGTGAAACTGATGAAGTATATGCAGGCAGGAGTCAGGGAATGCTGGATAGTGGATACTGATCGGCGAATGGTAATTACATACTTTTTTGAGGAGAGTCCCTGTACTGTGATCTACAGATTTCAGGATGCGATCCCTGTCAGAATTTATGACGGGAATCTGGAAATCAGCCTGAGCGGCATCCTGCCCTGGCTTGAGGAGGGGGAGAAGAATGAGCAGTGAACAGCATATCTGCATCGGTCTTCTGGCCCACGTGGACTCCGGTAAGACCACTCTGGCGGAGAGTATTCTGTATGCCTGCGGCGCCATTCGAAAGCAGGGACGTGTGGACCACGGGGACGCTTTTCTGGATACGGATCAGATGGAGAAGGCGAGAGGAATCACTATTTTTTCCAAGGAAGCGAGAGTAAGTCTGGGGGAGTATCGGGCAGTGCTTTTAGACACGCCGGGCCATACGGATTTTGGAGCGGAGATGGAGCGGGCACTGCAGGTATTGGATTATGCCGTTCTGGTGATCAGCGGTTCGGAGGGGATTCAGAGCCATGTAGCAACGCTCTGGCGGCTGCTTCAAAAGCACAGTATTCCGGTTTTTGTTTTTGTCAACAAGATGGATCTGCCGGGATGCAACAGGGAAGCGTTGATGAGGCTGCTCAAAAGAGAACTGAGCGATGACTGCGTTGATTTTACAGATACGTCGGAGCAGAATTTTAAGGAAAGCGCGGCGGAGCGCTCCGAGGAATTGCTGGACTTATATTTACAGGAAAAGGAGCTGCCCGTGAAGCTGATCGGAGAGCTGATTTTGGAGCGCAGGATTTTTCCCTGTTATTTTGGCTCCGCTCTGAAAAATGAGGGCGTGGAGGAGCTGCTGAGGGGCATGGAGACTTATATGCTTCCGGTGCGCTACCCCCGGGAATTCGGAGCGAGAGTATATAAGATTTCCCGGGATGAGAAGGGAAACCGCCTGACTCATCTGAAGGTTACCGGCGGGGTGCTGTGCGTGAAGGATCTGGTGGTGGAGGAGAAGGTCAATCAGATTCGCCTCTATTCCGGGGCGGATTATGAGCAGGTGAGCGAGGCAGGGGCCGGGGAGCTGTGCGCCGTGACGGGGCTTACCGCTTCCTATAGCGGGCAGGGACTGGGCTTTGAGAGGGAGCAGATGAAGCCCTCTCTGGAACCGGTATTGAATTACCGGATGATCCTGCCGGATGGCTGCGATGTATACCAGACCTATCTGAAAATAAGGCAGCTGGAGGAGGAGGATCCACAGTTACGGATTTTGTGGGAGGAGCAGAGTAAGGAAATTCGGATTCAGTTTATGGGGGAGGTACAGATTGAAATTGTCCGGGCCATGATCCGGGAGAGATTTCATATCGAAGCTTCTTTCAATGAAGGGAGCATTATTTATAAGGAAACCATTGCTTCACCGGTGGAGGGCGTGGGGCATTTTGAGCCGCTGCGCCATTACGCGGAGGTCCATTTGTGGATGGAGCCGGGGGAGCCTGGCAGCGGTTTGACCTTTGATTCGGTCTGTAGTGAGGATGTGCTGGACAGAAACTGGCAGCGGCTGATTCTGACGCATTTAAAAGAGCGCAGACATAAGGGGGTGCTCACAGGCAGCGAGCTGACGGATGTAAAGATTACACTGGCGGCGGGACGGGCTCATCCGAAGCATACGGAAGGCGGTGATTTCAGGCAGGCTACCTATCGGGCGGTGCGTCAGGGGCTGATGAAGGCGGAGAATGTTCTGCTGGAGCCAGTGTATGATTTTGAACTGACCCTGCCCGCGGAAATGGTGGGAAGAGCCATGAGTGATATCAGCCGGATGAGCGGCAGCTTTACGGGACCGGTGATGACAGATGAGTCTGATGAATTGGAAGGAATGAAAGCGGAGAAACCGGATGGAAAAGGAGAGATGGCTTCCGGATTTTCACTTGCAGGGGAGAATGTCCGTTCAGGGGGAGTTTTTACAGGTATGGCGACGCTGTCCGGCAGAGTGCCGGTGTCAGCCATGCAGGGCTATCAGCGGGAGGTGGCCTCCTACACCAGAGGGCTGGGGAGGCTGAAGGTTCGTATGGCCGGGTATGCGCCCTGTCATAATGCGGAGGAGGTGCTGGCGGCAGCCGGATATCTGCCGGAGGAGGATGTGGAAAATACGGCGGACAGCGTTTTCTGTGCCCATGGAGCGGGCTTTGTGGTTTCCTGGGATCAGGTGGAGGAATATATGCACCTGGATACCGGGCTGACGGAAACGTATGAGAGGGAGCAGGAAAAAGAGCTTTGGAAAGAAATGGCAAGCAGTCCGGAAGAGATATCTCAGGCATTCCGTGCCCGTCGAACTGTGCGGGAAAATACATCCTCCACGGATTTTATTTCTCAGGAGGAAATCGACGCTATTTTTGCCCGCACCTACGGCGGCACTTCCCGCAAAAAGGAGGGGTGGGAGCGCACAGGGCGCTCTGCAAATTGCCCAAAAACAGCAACCGCAAAGGAATATGTCTATCGCCCTCTGCTTCACAGGACAGAGGAGGAGTGCCTTCTGGTGGATGGCTACAATATTATTTTTGCATGGGAGGAGCTCTCTGCTGTTGCCGCGGCTAATATTGACGGCGCCCGTGACCGTCTGGCAGATATTCTCTGCAATTATCAGGGTTATAAGAATGTGACAGTGATCCTGGTATTTGACGCTTATCGCGTTGCCGGACATCGGGAGACTGTGCAGAAATATAATAATATTTACATTGTTTACACAAAGGAAGCGGAGACTGCTGATCATTATATTGAAAAGACAGTCAGGCAGATGGCGGGCAGATATAAAGTGACGGTGGCCACCTCCGACAGGCTGGAGCAGATGATCATCTGGGGACGGGGAGCCACGCGACTGAGTGCCCGGGGGCTTTTAGAGGAGATTGAGCGCACCGGGCGGGAAATCGGAGAGTATTTGTCATGAGTGTAAAAAGAATCTTAAGAAAATTTAAATTTTCTCTTTATCTTACGCCTGAAATATTGTATATTTAGATATAGCGCAAAGCTATATTTCGTTCTAAGTATTTTTGATTGGACTAGCGCCGTCATCCGGTGATAGAATGATCGGAAATCAGGAACATCAAAGGAGAAAAAACAAATGAAAAACAATTCTGTCAGGAACGTCGTTGCTATCGGCATCGGCGCTGCACTCTTCTTCGTACTTGGCCGTTTCGTGGCGATCCCCAGCGGGATTCCCAACACCAACATCAGCTTACAGTATGCCATTCTTGGAATGCTGGCCGCTATGTACGGACCAGTGGCCGGTGCGCTGATCGGTTTTATCGGCCATACATTGATTGACCTGTCCTGGGGCGGCAGTCCGTGGTGGAGCTGGGTCATCGCTTCTACCATCGTGGGTGCTCTGGTGGGTCTTGTGTCCAGGAGACTGAAAATCAGTGAGGGTGAGTTTGGCAAGTCCCAGATCATTCTTTTTAATGTGGCAAATGTGGTGGCCAATGCTATTGCCTGGATTGTGGTTGCCCCGGTGCTGGACATTCTGATTTATGCGGAGCCGGCCAATAAGGTATTCGCACAGGGCGCCATGGCCGCAGTCGCCAATATTCTGACTGCCTGCATCATCGGCACTCTTCTTCTGGTGGCTTATTCCAAGACCATTGCCAAGAGGGGCTCTCTGGATCAGGAGTAATGATCGGTAAATAACTGCAAAAGAGCAGGGCTGTTTGCCTTGCTCTTTCACGTTGGAAAGAGGACCACATGAACAACCCCATTATTTCTTTTAAAAATTTTGGTTTTCAGTACCGGGCGCAGAAGCGCCCTACCCTGTATGACATCAATCTGGACATTTATCCGGGAGAGCGCATTCTGATCGCGGGACCCTCCGGCAGCGGCAAGTCCACTATTGGCAATTGTTTAAACGGTCTGATTCCGTTCAGCTATACCGGCGAATGTACGGGCAGTCTGACTGTGGATGGTGTGAATGCGCCTAAATCCAGTATTTTTGAGATGTCCAGGCATGTGGGCACGGTGCTGCAGGATCCGGATGGACAGTTTATTGGCCTGACGGTGGCCGAGGACATTGCCTTCGCCCTGGAGAATGACTGCGTACCCCAGGATGAGATGCATGAGACCGTGCGGAAGGTGGCGCAGATGGTGGATATCACTGAGCGCATGGAGTACGCGCCCCATGAGCTTTCCGGCGGACAGAAGCAGAGAGTCAGCCTGGGCGGCGTCATGGTGGATCAGGTCAGGATTTTACTCTTTGACGAGCCTCTGGCGAACCTGGACCCGGCCACGGGCAAGCAGGCCATTGAGCTGATTGATGATATACAGAGCCGCACCGATACCACAGTGGTGATCATTGAGCACCGTCTGGAGGATGTGCTCTGGAAAAATGTGGACCGCATTGTCCTTGTCAGTGAGGGGCGTATTGCTGCGGATTTAAAGCCGGACGAACTGCTCAGTTCTCATCTGCTGACGGAGCATGGCATTCGGGAGCCGCTGTATCTGACTGCCCTGAAATACGCGGGGGTGGAGATTACTCCGGAGAAAAGACCGGCTCATGTGGATACAGTGGTTCTGGATGAAAAGGATCGGCGCAGGGTCCGGGACTGGTTTACCTCCGCGCCGCCTGCTGCCCCAAAGCCGGAAAGACCGGTGCTTCTGGAGGTGAAGAACGTCACCTTTGGCTATAATCCGGAGATTGTGACTCTGAAGGATATCAGCTTTCAGATCAGAGAGGGAGAGATGCTCAGCATTGTGGGACGGAACGGCGCCGGCAAATCCACCATGTCCAAGCTGATCTGCGGTTTTGAGCCTCTGACCCAGGGAAAAGTGTATTTTAAGGGAAAGGATGTCACCAATGATACCATTCGGGAGCGGGCTGCTCACATTGGATACGTCATGCAGAATCCCAACCAGATGATCTCCAAGACCATGATTTTTGACGAGGTTGCTCTGGGTATCAGAAATATGGGACTGAGCGAAGCGGAAATTCGCGAGAAGGTGGAAAGCGTCCTGAAAATCTGTGGTTTGTATCCCTTCCGCAACTGGCCTGTTTCCGCCCTGTCCTTCGGGCAGAAAAAGAGGGTGACCATCGCCAGTGTCCTGGTGATGGGACCGGAGCTGATCATTCTGGATGAGCCCACCGCCGGCCAGGACTTCAGGCATTACACGGAAATTATGGAATTCCTTCGCTCCCTGAACGATCAGGGAGTGACGGTAGTGATGATTACTCACGATATGCATCTGATGCTGGAGTATACGCCAAGAGCTCTGGTATTTAACAATGGACGCCTGGTGTGCGACGAGGCATCCTCCGTGGTATTGTGCAATCCGGATCTGGTCAGGGAGGCTGCCCTGAAGGAAACCAGTCTTTTCACACTGGCAAATCGCTGTGGGATTACGCCGCCGGAGGCCTTTGTGGACCGCTTTATTGACGCAGACAGGGAGGTGAGAGACAATGGCCGCTAAAACCGTATTGAATTACATAGAACGCAAAAGTGTGGTTCATGATCTGACGGGCGTGACCAAGCTGGCGTTTTTTCTGCTGTTCACATTCGCCAGTATGCTGACATATGATACCAGAGTACTGCTGGGCCTTCTGGTGATCAGCTGCCTTGCTTTCCGCTTCAGTCACATTAAATTTAAGGAAGTCCGCTTCATGATGGTGTTCATGCTGGTTTTCCTGCTGCTGAATAATGTTTTTATTTACCTGTTTAATCCGGATCAGGGGACGGAGATATACGGCACCAGACATGTGCTTTGCCATTTCTTCTGGCGTTATGATGTGACCGCGGAGCAGTTATTTTACATGTTTAATATATCATTAAAATATTTTGTCTCGCTGCCCATTGCTATTTTATTTATTTCCGCCACCAATCCCAGCGAGTTCGCGGCCAGTTTAAACCGCATGGGTGTTTCCTATCGCGTGGGTTATTCTGTGTCCATCGCTCTCAGGTATATCCCGGATATCCAGCGGGATTATCATAATATCAGCCAGGCTCAGCAGGCCCGCGGCGTGGAGCTGGGAAAGAAGGTAAAGCTGTGGACCCGCCTGAAAAACGCGGTTACCATTCTGATGCCGCTGATCCTTTCCAGTCTTTCAAGAATAGATGTGATCTCCAACGCCATGGAGCTGCGCGGCTTCGGCAAGGATCCAAAGAAGCGTACCTGGTATATGGCGAGGCCGTTAAAGCGAAACGACTGGCTGGTGATCGGTTTTGGAGTGGTGCTTCTGGTGTTAAGTATCGTGATCACCTTCTGGGATGGAAACCGGTTCTTCAATCCCTTTGTGTAATGGCAGTACTATGATAAACGTGCGGGAGATTTCAGTGATCCTCCGCGCGTTTCTTTTGCTCAGAAATTGATTTTCAGTTGACAACCTGTTGAAAAAAGGGTAATACAATAAAGCGAACATGAGAGCGATGAACTGGATCATGAGTGTCCTGTACTCATGACAGTATATAAAAGCGATGGGAGTGTGGGCATGTTCAGGATTTTAATCGTGGAGGATGACAGGGAGCTGCGGCAGCTGTTTGAGAAGGTGCTGGTGAAGAACGGCTATTCCGCCATTGGCGTCTCCGATGGGGCTCAGGCGTTGGAGACCATGGAGCACGAATATGTGGACCTGATCATTTCTGACATCATGATGCCTGTCATGGACGGCTATGAGCTGGTGCGCTCCCTGCGGGAGGCGGGCGATCAGACGCCGGTGCTGATGATCACGGCCAAGGACGCTTTTGACGATATGCGGCTGGGGTTTTTGTCCGGCACAGACGACTACATGGTCAAACCGGTCAATGTAAATGAAATGGTGCTGCGTGTGGGAGCATTGCTTCGGCGAGCTCAGATGATCAGTGAGCGCAGGCAGGTTATCGGCGGAACACAGCTGGACTATGATTCCATGACAGTTTCCTGGGATGGCAGGAGTGTGGAACTGCCGCAGAAGGAATTTTTGCTTCTATATAAAATGAGTTCCTGCCCGGGACGTATTTTTACCCGGCAGCAGCTGATGGACGATATCTGGGGGTATGATACGGAGACGACGCCTCATACTGTGGATGTGCATATCGGTCGGCTGCGGGATCGCTTTCGGGATAATCCGGATTTTCAGATTGTCACCATGCGGGGCGTGGGCTATAAGGTAGTGAAAAAGGAACAGGCCGGTGAGAAGGCATTCTGCGAAAAAACCGGAGCAGCGAAAGTGAGCGGGCAGAGGTGAAAAGGTCATGTACGAAAAGAAACAGACCGGTGAAAGAAAACAAACAGCAGAGAGAAGGGATCTTTGAAAAGAAATAAAAACGATCAGTCTGGTGAAAGACAGAATAACATGAAAAAACGAAATAGAAAGCGCGGGTTCAGTCTCCGGAATTATTTTACGGTCATCATTTTAATAATCCTGGTTGTAACCATATTCGTGGCCAATGTAGGCATTTACCTGCTCGATTACGCATTTGGCATGTCCATGCAGATACCGGTGACGGTAATGGTTCCTGTCCTCAGTATCATTCTGGGTACAGGTATCACCGCTCTGATGAGTAAGTATTTTGTGGAGCCGATTACCAGGCTGGGTCAGGCGATGAAGGAGGTGGCGGAAGGAAACCGCGAGATCAAGCTTCAGGATGACAGAAATCCGGTGACGGAGATTACGGACAGCTATGAAAGCTTCAACGCCATGACCGGAGCCATTGCAGCTTCGGAGAAGCTGCAGAATGAGTTTATTTCCAATGTCTCTCATGAATTTAAGACGCCCATCAACGCGATCGAGGGCTATGCCATGCTGCTGCAGGGAGGAACTCAGAAGGCCGGGGAGCAGGAGGAATATATTGAGAAAATTCTGTTGAATACCCGAAGACTGTCCGATCTGGTGGGCAATATTCTCCTGCTTTCCAGGCTGGAGAGTCAGAATATACCGGCGCGGAGAGAGCGCTTTTGTCTGGATGAGCAGATTCGTCAGGCCATCGTATCGCTGGAGTCTCAGTGGGAGACCAAAAACATTGAGTTTGATGTGGAGATGGAGACGATTTATTATACCGCTGACGAAAGGCTGCTGCAGCATGTGTGGCTGAATCTGATCGAAAATGCCATCAAATTTGATCCTCAGGGCGGACTGATCGAAATCCGCTTAAAAAGCGAGAGAGAGGAGGTTATTTTCACAATCAGGGACAATGGGCCGGGCATTGAGAAGGGGCAGGAGGAGAAAATCTTTGAGAGATTTTATCAGGCTGACAGCTCTCATATGGCGGAGGGAAATGGTCTGGGTCTGGCGCTGGTGAAGCGCTCCGTAGAGATGCTGAGAGGTTCCGTCTGGGCAGAGAACATGGAAACGGGCGGCTGTCAGTTTACGGTGACGCTGCCGGTTGACAATGATAAATGAATATGAATATGCAGGGGTGCTGACAGGAAATTTTGATTGCATTTTTTCAGATCCCTATTATAATGGATGAGCAAAAGAACAAAAGATTGCGGCAGTTTGGATCAGGATATCAGGGAGAATAAATGATGGCTGATGAACATGAGACAATGATTGAAAACGATAAAAAGGAAAATCCGGAGGACAGAATATTTACCATTCCTAATGGGATGTCTTTTTTCAGAATTATTCTGATCCCATGCTTTGTATGGTCTTACAGCGGTATACATAATACTGTACTGGCGGCGGGAGTTCTGCTGTTCTCCGGTCTGCCCGCTCCGCTGGACGGGTGG
>JAJQID010000028.1 GCA_021199405.1 Lachnospiraceae bacterium | reverse complement strand
TCTTATGAGGGGGAGATAGTGAGTTGATGAACTCACTATCTCCCCCTCATAAGAAATGCAGAAAAGGACTCCTCGGAGTCCTTTTCGCATGTTATCATCATTTTCAGGAGAGCTTTCTTTCGCTGTCATCTAAGGAACTGAAGCTCCATTTTCAGCAATAATATTTCATCACAATCTGCAGGCTCTCCCGCATCTGAAACTGGTTGACCTGAAGCTGATATACCATATGCATGGGGAAGGCACAGGTATGGGTATATACTCTCCGGCTGCTGCCCGCACCGAACTTTCGGTCCAGGAAATCATGGAAGGGCTGCAAATCTCCAAAGAGCATAACCTGATGAAGCAATCCATCCCGGCTTTTCATGGTATACTTTGCCGCATTCCCCTTCTGCCCCAGGATGGAGCCGTTGATCAGCACCAGGTTTTTCTCCGCGAAAAGCGGTCTGGGATTGGCCACCCCGCAGGGCTCCAGCTTTTCCAGCTCCTTCGCCAGCGCCAGACTGGTGCGGGACAGAGGCAGCGCCAGGTCGATCAGCACCTTTTCTGCAAAGTCCTCTTCCGTCAGCCTGCACTGCGCATTCAGCCGCCTACGCAGCTCATCAATCTTTTCCTCGGAGTCCATGGAGATCCCCGCCGCCATCTTATGCCCGCCAAAGCTGGTGAACAGATCCCTGCATGCGGACAGCTCAGCGAACATGTCATAGCATTCCATGGAACGGCCGCTGCCCTTGACGCCCTCCTTCGCTTTGGTAAAAATCAGGGTCGGCCTGTGACAGGCTTCCCTCACCCGCCCGGCAATGATGCCGGCCACGCTCTCATGGCAATCCGGCAGATACTGAACCAGAACCCTGTCAAGGCTTCCCGACGGGGATGCCTCCTTAATCTCCCTGATTGCCTGCTCTGTGCCAAGCCGGGTCATTTCCTTTCGCTGCTCGTTTAATTCCTTCAGCTTATGGGCATAGACCAACGCCTGCCGCTCATCCTCCATATCCAGCAGATCCAATGCCATCTGCGCGCTCTCCAGCCTTCCGGTGGCGTTCAGACAGGGGCCAATGAGAAAGCCCAGATGATAAGTGGAAATCTTCTTATTATATAGTTCAAAAGCACCCATCAGAGCTTTCAGTCCCACAGGAGGCTTCCGGTTGATTCTTTTCAGACCCTGCTTTAAAATAATCCGGTTTTCATCTACCAGATCCATCACATCACAGACAGTGGCCAGAGCCGCATATACAATAAGCTCCCCGATCAGCGGGTCGTCCTTTCCCAGCAAAAGCTGGCACAGCTTCCAGGCCGTGACCGCCCCGCAGATTCCCTGGAAGGGATAGGTATCCTCTTTCCTCTTCACGTCCACCATTGCGTCCGCCGGGGGCAAAATTTCCCGCCTCTCTCCATTTTCCTCCGTAAAGGGAACCTCATGATGATCTGTGACGATCACTGTCATCCCCTGTTCTTTCGCAAAGCGGATCTCTTCCGCAGCCGCGATTCCATTGTCGCAGGTCAGAATGGTATCCACCCCATCCTCCAGAGCCTCCTCAATCATGCGGATATTCAGTCCGTAACCGTCCAGAATACGGTGAGGCAGCCTGTCATCCACCTCAGCTCCCATTTCCGTCAGACATTTTTTCAAAATAAAAGCGGCACAGATGCCGTCACAGTCATAGTCGCCGATAATGCGGATTTTTTTCTTTTCTGCAGCCTTGTCACGCAGAATGTCCGCAGCCTTCTCACCGTCCAGCAGCAGTTCCGGCGCGTGAAGACTCTCCATGTCCTCGCCCAGAAACTGCCGGGCCGTCTCCACATTCCTGACGCCCCGGTTGACCAGGATCTGCGCAAGAGAAGGACTGATGCCGCAGCCCTTTACCAGTCCCTCCGTGTCGCCTTTTTTATTTTTTAAAAACCATTTTTCCATTTTTCTTTTCCCGTTGTCTGATGTTTTCCCTTATCATATATGTATTTGCTGAACAGAAATCTTTAATCAATGTCAGGTCTCATGAATCGCGTTGATCAATGCCGGTATCATCTGCTTTTTGCGGGAAACCACGCCTGGCAGGCTGCAGCTGCTTCCCTCCATCTGTACGCCAAACGCCTTGTGCACCAGATCCGTGCTTCCCGCGCCCACGCACAGAAGAGTGGTGGATTCCGCGATGATATTGGTGAGCATGAAAAACAGCATGGAAATACCGTTTTTGCCGCAGTTTTCCTCCATATAGGGCAAAACCTTCTGTCCCACCACATCCAGCACACCGTTGTTCATTGCCGTGATCTGCGCCACGCCGAAGGATACCTCTCCGGCAGTAAACTTCTTGAAATCCTGGTAGAAAATTTCCTCCGCAGACTTCTCCGCCACATCGCTGCCGGCGGTAAACATCTCATTGGCATAGGCTTCCACATCCACCTTCGCGATATCCGCCAGATAATAAGCAATATTTTCATCCAGCTTTGTGCAGGTGGGCGAGCGGAACATGAGCGTATCCGAAATAATAGCGGAAAGCAACAGCCCCGCGATCTGAGGCGTAATCTCCTGGCGGGCTTCGTGATACATCTGAGTGATGATGGTAGCCGTGCAGCCCACAGGCTGATTGCGAAAATAAATCGGAGAAAGGGTCTCAATGGAGCCAATCCTGTGATGATCGATGATCTCCAGAATTTCCGCATCCCTGATATCGTCCACCGCCTGAGATTCCTCATTGTGATCCACTAAAATAACCTGCTTCTTTCTCGTATTGATCAGGTTTCTGCGGGAGACCGTGCCCTTGCAGCGCCCCTGAGAATCGATCACCGGGAAATCCCTCAGCCGGGTACCTCCCATGACCTCCTTGATTTTGGTCAGGTAATCTCTGGTGGTAAAGGTAATCAGATTTTCCGTTCTCATCAGGAAACGGGCCGGGGTGGCCAGATTGATCAGTCTGGCGATGGAATAGGTATCCATGGGGGTGGTGATGATGACGCAGCCCTTTTCTCTGGCCTGTGCCTCCACCCTGGGAGAAATCTCACTGTCACAGCTGATCACCAGACATTCCGCTCCCGCGTTCATGGCCGCCAGCTGAGCGTCCTCCCGGGCCGCCAGCACCACCAGATCCCCGGGCTCTGTCCGGGCCGAAATCTGCTCCTCATTGCCGGCGCCGATGAGCACCTTCCCTCCGGTAAAGCGGTCTGTGCCGTTTCCTACCGCAATTTTTCCCTGCAGGGTCTTTTCAATACTGCTGTAGAGCGTCTTTGCCCGGGAGAGGGGTCTCTGATCCTCCGGATTCATAAAATACCGGGCGATATCCCCCACCGTGAGCAATCCCTCCAGATGCTGCTCTGTGTCTGTAAAGGGCATGGTGACCGCGTTGTTCTGTGCCAGAATCTCCCACAGCTCCATAACTGTGATATCCGGCGGCACATAAGGATGCGTATGTATCTCCATATCTCTGGCCTGGCAGCCCACGCCCAGCATGTAGCCCGGCGTCTCCGCATGGAAGGCCTTCAGCACAAACTCCGTCTCCTTATTCATATGTCCCGCCCGCTTGGGCACATAAACCCAGCCATCGGGAGCAGTTCTGTTTTTCAGCTCCGCGTATGCAATGGCGGAACAGATGGAATCCGTGTCCGGATTCTTATGTCCAACAACATAAATTCGTTTTCCTTCACTCATTTTACTTTTCCTGCTTTTCCCATCCAAAATAAAGCTTCAGCTGCTGCGCTATAGTATCCACACATCCCTGATATCCCAGTTTGCCGCTGTCAATACACAGGTCGTAATTGCGCGCATCCGTCCAGGTCTGCCCGGTAAAATATTTATAATAGCTGCCACGCCGTTTATCCACCTTCTCTATATATCTGGAAACATCCTTCAAATGGAGATCGGAACGAATGGACCAGGCCCTCTCCAGACGCTTATCCTCCGGCGCATGAATAAAGACACGCAGAACGTTGGGATAATCCTTTAAAACAAAATCGGCGCATCGCCCGATAATCACGCAGCTTTCCTCTGACGCTACCGCCTTAATCAGTCTGGCCTGATAATGGAAAAGCTTCTCACTGGTGACCGCCTCATCCAGATCCTGCGTGCTTTTCTCGCTGTCATATACATTTCTGACAAGGCCAAATAAAAGACTGGGGCGTATCTTTTCATCCGCCCTGGACAGTGCCTTCTCGTCGATGCCCCTCTCTCCGCTGACCATGCTCAGCAGTTCCTTGTCATAATAGTCGATTCCAAGCTGCTCCGCCAGCATCTGCCCCACAACGCTGCCGCCGCTGCCATACTGCCTTGCAATTGTAATCACAGCCTTCTGCATAGGACATGCCCTCCGTTTTTTTTAATAGTAGCATGAAAAAAAGGAGAATTCAAGGGGCACACACAGGAAAACTGTCTGTCTGCAGCCCACAATTTTCAGAATCAAAATCCCTGCCCGCTTTCGCGATAGCCGGACAGGGAATGATAATATCTTATAGAATTTTTTCTTAATCAGAACTCAGAACGGTGATGGTCTGAGCGTAAACATCCTCGTCAAAAGCAACGGATACAATATCCCCTTCAGAAATATCCGACAGTGCGATCGCCTTTGAGGTTATTCCTCCACTGTCCGCTCCCGACACTTCTCCGTCTCTTTCATCAAAGCTCAAGCTTTCTATCACTGTTTCATTCTTCAGCTGAATGGTCACCTCCTGGCCCGTCAATGTCAGGCTGACTCTCATCCGTCCTTCTTCAGGAAGTTCCTTTGACTGTGCTTCCTCCGAGGAACCTCCCTCGCTTACGGACGACATCTCCTCAGCGCTTTCCGAAGCTTCGCCCGCTTCTCCGGTTTCCTCCTGGCTTTCCTCTGAAGCCTCAACTGTTCCCAGCTTGATCGTCAGAGTATTATCCCTCACCGCGCTGACCTCACCATATACCATACTTTCAAAAACAACGGATTCCGTTTTCTCTTTCGCCTCAGTTCTGTCCGTACTGCTCCCGGCGCAGCCGGCAAGTCCCGACACAGTTAAAGCAAGACTTAAAAACATCACCGCATATTTCTTCTTCAGCATAGCCTGATGATCCTCTCCATACTTTTTCTGCCGCTGATAATCAACATTTTACGAATGATTAAAGCAACAGAAGTGTATAATATTAATAGTATTATTGTATGGAATACATGTGATAAAATCATAATTAAGCTGTGAAGATTCTGTGACCAACAGTTGCTATTCACAGCCGACTTGAAATGTATCATCTGGCTCGTCAAGCTCGTTTGTAAGAGACTGATGATACATTTCAAGTTGACTGAGAATCAGTCACTTCCCCTACATAAGCAATCTTAGCCCCGTAAGGGGCGAGAAAGCACGCGAAGCGGGCGGGATTGCGCATGTAAGGGGAAGCGGCTGTGAATAGTAACAACCGATTACTTCTGAATTCCCATCACCTCATCCACCGGCAAAGACACCACCACTGCCTTCGCCTCAGAGCGAATGCCCCACTTCTCGGTCACGGCCTGCATCACGTCATGCTTGATTTCCTTCGGTACAATCAGTGTAATCATCTCCTGCTCCTCCTGAAGGCTGATGCCCAGGAAATTCATGGCCTTCTCCGTTCCCTGACGCCTGCATTTCATGACCGTACCGCCATAAGCTCCCGCCTCCCTGGCCGCGGCCATAATTTCACTGTTATAGCCCTGATTCGCGATGATCAGAACCATGGCGTTTTCATATTCCTTTTTCCCGCTGGTCTGTGTATTTTCTTTTTCCATGGTTTCCTCCCCGAACCTTTCATTTAACCTTCTGGCCAGAAATGTCTGCGTTCCGTTCACCGGAATGGTGAAGGCGATGCCCGTTCCCCTGTCCTTCAATTTCAGCTCCTGACTCATTCGTCCGAAAACTGCGGACACCGCCGAACGGGGAACAACAGCAAAGGTCAAAATCCTGACATTATCGCTGAGCCCCATAATTTTTAAAATCTCTGATTTAACTGTCCCGATTCCCCGCAGCTGATATGCCACGGGAAGTCCGGCCTCCTCCAGCACCTTCTCTATTATTTTCTGTCTTGAGGTATCGGTAATGGTTACCAGCATACGCAGGGGAGCGCTTTTTTTCATCTCTTCCATGATAGTCAGTCCTCCTCAATCTCGATGATCAGATCGTCCTCATCCACGACCACAACCACGCTTCCGGTCTCCCGCTTCAACCGGATCTCATACATCACGCCCATCACAAGAACCGCAATAATGGGCGCCATAGCTACCAGCGCGATCACAC
>JAJQID010000190.1 GCA_021199405.1 Lachnospiraceae bacterium | reverse complement strand
ATCCGTTACGGCAAGCTGGACGCCACCGATGCGGAGTGCATCGAGGCCGCAAAGCTGGCCAGGGCGGACTTCTTTATTGACAGACTGCCGGACGGCTACAATACCATGCTGACTGGCGACGGCAGTAACCTTTCCCAGGGCCAGAGACAGCTTCTGGCAATTGCCAGAGCGGCTGTGGCCAATCCGCCGGCGTTGATTCTGGATGAGGCTACCTCTTCCATTGATACCAGAACGGAGCGCCTGGTGCAGGAGGGCATGGATCGTCTGATGGCCGGCAGGACCACCTTCGTCATCGCTCACAGACTGTCCACCATCAAGAACGCCGACTGTATCATGGTGCTGGAGATGGGCCGTATCATTGAGCGCGGCAACCATGATGAGCTGATTGCACAGAAGGGCAAGTATTACCAGCTGTACACAGGCAATCAGGTGACGCAGTAAAAATGAAGAATTTTCTGTAAAATAATGTAACGATATAAATACGGAAAAAAGGCTGCTGTGCGGATTGGTACGGCAGCCTTTTTTGAATCAGGATTCATTGTGCTCAATCAGAGGAGACCTGTTTTTGTTTTACAGGAAATCAGGAAGGACGCCGCCCGCTGAAAGGAGGAGCCGGGTCTTAGTATGCTCCCGGCTCGCTGATTCTGCTGACCGCCACGTAGATGCGGCTGATGGCGTACCAGGTCGGAAAGTCGGTGACACCGGTCTGGGGAAGACTGAAGATTTTCTGGAAGGCGCGCACACTCTCTGCAGTCAGGGCGCCGTAGATTCCGTCTGCGTTAAGCTGCGGGATGGCCGGATAATTTTGGGAGATCCGGTTTAACTGCTGCTGAAGCTGGCGCACCTTGTCACCGGTGGAGCCGATGGTCAGATCGTAGCCCGGATAAGAAGCCGGCACTCCGGAAATCTGTTCGGCAGTGGCGATATACATGTCGGAGCCATAATAGTAGCGGATGATCTCAATGGCGCTGTAGCCCTCGTCCCCCAGATACTTGCTGCCCCACTGGCTTAAGCCGGAGCAGGTAGCCCTCTGGCCGTCGCAGTAGGAGGTAAAAATGGGCTGAGTCACGCCGGGACGCGCCAGATAATTGTTGAACACCTGATCCACCAGATAGGAAATATTTTCATAAATATTCCGGCCATATACAAATTTCTGGTCGTAGGCGGTGGAGGAGGTGATGGTGAAATCATATCCCCGGCTGCGGTAGTATTCCGTATAAACCCTGTTCAGGGTAAAGGACATGATGACCAGAATATTGGCCAGAATCGTAGAATCCTCCCAGGTGGCGTAAATTTCACTGGACGCCACATTTTTGATGTAGTCCGTATAGCGGACCCAGTAGTTCGGGGCGGAGGAGTCCGTGGGCAGACCGTCATGGACAATGATATATTCCGGAATGACCACCCGGGAGAGAACGATCTCCCCGCTCTCCGGCACCGGCTTGACCTCCGCCTCCGGAATCTTGGCGGGGTAATCTCCGTACAGGGTGTGCTCCGGGATGATGATGACGGAACCGGAGATGGCAGGAGGTACCTGCTCCGTACCCGTTTCAAGCGGCTGCATAGGTACCGCCTGAATGGACAATTCCCCTGGCAGAATTTCCGTGCCCTCCACAACAGAAGTTTCATATCCATCGGCATCGACAGTGATGATGTACTCCGAGTAGGGCTGCGGATCCTCCGGAGACTCCGAATAAACTAACGGCGGCGCGGCCAGTTCAATTTCCGGCGTCTGTCCGGAGGAATCTGTCATGTAGGTCAGCGGCTCCATGGAGCCGTCCATGGACTGGATCACCACTCTGGCGTTTGGAACGGGGATATATCCTCTCTCGATCCGGACATTGACAAGCAGACGTCCGATATTGTTTTCCTGCGGCATAAAATATCCTCAAAATGCTGGATTTATTCATTATATGCGTAAAGGGCGGCGGGCGGAACCGGAATATGAAAAAGGAGCAGGTCATGTGAAGGAGCTTCTTTGACATGGAAAGCAGGTGATATAAATTTTGGGGTGGGCACTGAGTTTATATATTTTTTATAAAATTCAAGAATGTTGAGGTTGTAAAAAACCCATATATGATGTAAAATTTCATCATCAGAATTTGAAAGGTATCGACGCTTTTCCTCCTCCGAAATACATAAAAGGCTGCTTGAGTATGAGGATGAGCGCGATTCATCGGAGGATGTTATGATGGCAGTATGCGGATTAAGCGGTGTTAAAATGGACTATGACAGGTTTGAGCGGGAAGGAGGAAACATGAGAACTGTATTTGACGATGTTTACGATGAAGGAAAAGCGGAAGGAAAAGCAGAAGGCAAGGCAGAAGGTAAAGTAGAAGGCGAAATTGAGGGAAGAGTACAGGAAATTGTGGAAATATACAGAGAGCTGGGTTTCTCCGATGAGGGAATTCTGGAAAAGCTTCAGACCAGGCTATGTGTGTCTCTGGATCAGGCGAAGGAGTTCCTCTGGGGAAAGCAGATGGCATAGACAGCTTTCGAGCCCCTGCGTGGGTGATATTCGGTTCCTTTTCTTTGGTAAAAGCACAGCTTACTGTTTATAAGCACAATAAAGAGGCCGGCATCAGAAAAATGCCGACCTTTTTGGCACGAAGCTGTGCCTCTGCTCCAGGGAGGCTTCAATCAGGAAACAGCTCTTTCCATCCACCCTCATCTTCAGGATTCTTCAGAACCTCGACATAGCTGTTTACGATATCCTCCAGATACCGGTACTCCCGCGGTGACAGTTGGGAGAGCTTTTCGGACATCAGAACGCGGTCCTCATTCGTCACGATACCCAGAAGCAGGTAGTCTGTGCTGATCTCCAGTGCAGAGCAAATCCTGATAATATTTTCAGGGCGAAGCGCTTTCTTGCCGAGCTCCGCGGTGGAAACCGTCTGGGGGGTGATTTCGGCTCTTTCCGCGAGTTCCTCCTGCGTCAGCCTCAGCTGCTTGCGGCGGTCGTGGATCCTCGTCCCCATTTGCTTTAGTAAATCATCCATATTCATTTCTTTCTTCTTTCGTACTATTGCACAATAATATCAATAACAGCATTGAAAAATAAGCGACTATAGATGATATAAATCAACTACGGAATGAGTTTCCTGGAGAGAAACGGACAAATTTCATCAAAATTATGAAAGAAGTCGACAGCAGACGGCGTGAGGATAAGCCGCAACAGGCGTCTGAGAGAGCAGAGCTTGGAAGCGCCTGTTGAAGTTGTAAATGCGCTGGAAACAATATATTGGGAAACAGACATAAAACAGACAGCAATCCGCAAAAGCTTTGATGAAAATCAGGGCTTTTGTGGATTTTTTTTTTTGATCAGTTCTTTTTTTCACATAAACCGCCACATCATTGGCATACCTGATATGGCATAATTCTCAGTTTTTCAATTCTTTATCTGTTACCCAGATTTCCACCTCTCCGTGAAAGGAGAAAATTTTTTATAAAAAAATAAAAAATATGCCATGAATTAACAATTATAGTTGATTTTTTACGTTCATAGCATGTATAATAAAAAAGAAGTTAAAAAAGAAGAAAAAATTTAAATTTTGCTGTAAAAAATTTATATATTTCTGCAACAGAAAAGAAAGAGAGACCCTATGATTATTTCAGTGGCAATAGCTGATAAAAACAGAGAATATGTGGAAAGGCTGTCAGAGGTGCTGCAGCAATATGATAATCTTGATATTTCTGTGTTTACCAGCGCTGAGAAACTGGAAAGCGCTCTTGATCGTAACAGGTATGATATTGTCCTGTTGGATCCGGATATCAGCGATGAAAGGCTTTATCTTTCCGGAGTGAAGCTGGTGGTGTGTCTGTACAGTGAGGACGCCTTCAACAGTAATATGTATGCAGATGTTTTCAATGTATCAAAATATCAGAGGGTTTCCCATATCTATAAGGAGATTATCAGAAAATACTCGGAGACAGCAGGGTATATACCGGAGTTGGAAGGGGCTCAGCAGTCGAAGGTGATCGCTGTTTTTTCGCCGGTCGGTGGCAGTGGCAAGACGCTTATTTCCATTGCAATGGCGCAAAAGCTTGCTGAGAAGAGCAAAAAAGTTCTTTACATCAGCTGTGAGCAGCTGTGCAGCTCGAAGGTTGTGTTCCCTCATAGAGAGGATGGAATTACGGAATTGGTAGCTGCTCTGGCGGGAGATACCGTATTTGATCTGAAGCTGCAGGGACTTGTCAAAACGGGAGCCGGAAATGTGAATTATATCGAGGGCTTTGAGCGAATCGTAGATTACGGGGATGTAAATTATGATGAGATGAGTTCTATTCTGAAGAATATCAGGAAGTGTGGAATATATGACGTGGTCATTGTTGATACGGGGAGTGTGCTCGACAGCCTGACCAAAGCGGTGATCTCGGAGGCGGACAGAGTTGTCCTTGTGAACAGGCCGGGAAGGATTGCAGATGTGAAAATAGGCATGTTCGCGGAGCAGGCTGTTATAGCGGAAAAGCAGGGCATGGTTTATCTGGTAAATAATTTTATGGAAAATAATTCAAGAATCAATTCCCCGGCCGGGTTCCCGCTGATTGGAACGATACATAATTATGGAAATCTGGCAGAGGAAAATATTATCCAGGCAGTCAATTCCAATCATGAAATCGACGTGACGCCGCTGCTGTAAAGAGGACGGGAATAACGAATGGCAAAAAATTATTTCATGGATGAAGTCTCTGTATTGAAAACGCTTGCGCAGGATGCGAGCCGGCAGAGAGAATTTACCAAAGAGGAGCTGGACGAGTTTGTATCAGAGAAGCTGAAGGAGCGTCAGAAATGGGCCAGAGACAACGATTTTGAATTGTTTCAGTATTATCAGAATCTGTCCTTTAAAGATCGAAATGTACTGAAATTTACGATCATTGAGTCGGTGGAGGGCCTGGGAATTCTCGGCAAGATTATCATGGATCCGGACATTACTGAGATCATGATCAATGGATACGACACGATTTTTGTGGAAAAAGCGGGAAAGCTTTCACGTCTGGACGAGCATTTCAGGGATGACGAGGACCTGAAGAGAATTGTGCAGAAATTCGTCAGTGCCATGGACAGAACAGTGGATGCCAGTAATCCGATTGTAGATGCCAGGCTGGAGGACGGCTCCCGTGTACATGTGGTATTCCCTCCCGTGGCGCTGAAGGGAGCTACTGTCACAATCCGGCGCTTTTCCAAGAATCCGATGACGGTGGAAAAGCTTCTGGAATATAAATCTATTACTCCGGAGGTGGCTGATTTCCTGAAAAAGGTTGTGGAATCCAGACATAATGTGTTTGTCAGCGGGGGAACAGGAAGCGGAAAGACTACCTTTCTGAACGCATTGTCCAACTTTATCCATCCGTGGGAGCGTGTGATCACTATTGAGGATTCTGCAGAGCTGCAGATCAAGAATATTCCAAATCTTGTCAGCCTGGAAACTCGCAAGGCCAATTCTAAGGAGGCCAATGAAATAACAATCCGGGATCTGATCAAAGCATCCCTGAGAATGCGGCCTGATCGTATTATCGTCGGTGAGGTTCGAGGGGAGGAAGCACTGGACATGCTTCAGGCAATGAATACCGGCCATGACGGAAGCCTTTCCACCGGCCACGCCAACTCTCCGGAAGGTATGTTGAGTCGACTGGAAACCATGGTTCTCACTGGCAGTGCTGATCTTCCGCTGGAGGCGATCAGGCAGCAGATTGCTACGGCAGTGGATTATATCGTCCATCTTTCCCGCTTGCGCGATTTTTCGAGAAAATGCATGGAAATCTGCGAGGTGGTGGGATATATAGACGGAAGGATCGTTTTAAACCCGATCTTTAAATTTGAGGAGGACGAAAAATCTACTTTAGAGAAGGTGTCGGGAAGGCTGAAGCGCACGGACAATAAGATTATAAAGCAGGATAAATTTATTCTGGCGGGAATTTACGATTATTTGGAGAAAAATGATGGAGCAGGAACAGATCAAAAAAAGAATTAAATATTATGAGTGCAATATGACAAGGACACAGCATATTGTGGCGTACCTTGTGTTCGCGGTCCTGATTGCTGTTGTATTTTACATATACTATCATTCGGTGATTGTATCCGTCATCGGAGGCGTGATCATTGCCGTTTTTCAGGAGAAAAATTATTCTGGCAGTGTGACGAGAAAGCGACAGAGCAGGCTGCGGCTGCAATTTAAGGAATTTCTGGATATCATCTCCATTTCCATCAGCGGAGGCAGCGGTCAGACGATGGAGAATGCGGTCAGAGATTCCGTCAGAGAACTGCAGATGATGTTCAATGCGGATTCGGACATTGTCCGGGAAATTTCTCTGATCGTATCCGATTACGACCATGCCAATATTCCCATGGCGGACGGATTTGAGGAACTGGGGGAGAGAAGCGATATTGACGATATCACAAGCTTTGCCACCATATACAAAACGATTCAGGGTAAGAGCAGTGATTTTAGCTATATTGTGTCCCAGACCAGAGATATTATCAAGGATAAGGTGGAAATCACGCAGGAGATTGAAACCAGTATATCCGGCGCTAAATCAGAGGCATACATGATGCTGGTGCTGCCCCTGTTGCTGATTGTGCTGATGACTACGGTTGGAAGCGGCTTTCTGGATTCTCTTTATTCCGGTGTGACAGGAAGGTTGTCTGCAACCTTTGGCCTGGTCTGTACACTTGCTTCCTATGTGATTGCGGTCAGAGCGACGGAAATTGAAGTGTAGGGGGAAATAAAATGCTTATTTTTGCAGGAATGATACTTACGGTTCTGTCTGTCTTTTTGGTGTTGGAGACTGGAAAGGTCAGCAAAGCGGCAGCGGCAGAGGTGGTGCTGGCTTCCGCATGGGGCAAAAGCTTTGAACGCATTGACCTGGAAAATAAAAAGGAGCAGTTTCTGATCCATAATGAAAAATATAAGACTGTTTCTGAAAAAAAGGCAGCTAAAAAGGTAAAGAACTGGGATAAACAGATTGCAGAATATCGGGCTCAGGAAGAGAAATATATGAAGGGAAAGACCTTCTCCGTACTGGATCAGCTGACAGCCTTTGGATATCAGATTCTGGTGGAGCTGAAGCTGGATGGCAACAATGATATGATCAGGAAGCTGACCAGAGACTGTGAGATTTCCGGCTATGGGAAGCTGGATTACAGCCAGGAGACGAACGGCAAAAAAAATTCCTCTATTTACGCGTTTTATATGATTGCCTGCTGTGTTGGTTATGTTTATGCGGGTGTAATGCTGGCACTGTTTCTGGTTATAGTGATGCTGGCGGCGGGGAGAGAGATGACCAATGTGCTGATTTTCGCTCTCGTTGGCTTGCTGCTTCCATCGGTACTGGGGATTATACCGATTACATCTCTGCAGGATAAGACGGCAAAGAGGCAGGAGGAGATAGACATGGATTTTGCCAATATTCTCTCCAAGATGGCTTTGTTGTCCATGGCTAATATGACGATCATCAGGATGTCCGAGGAGGCCGCACGAAGCGGGGAGGGAGTGGCTTATCTGGAGCTGCGCAGGACTGTCAGAGAGATCGGACAGTCTGTTTCCGTGACTAAAGCCTTTGCCGATATGCAGCGCAGGTGCGATAACCACTATCTGGACAAGCTGGTGTCGCTGATCAGCAAGAGCGCCGAGGCGGGAAACGCTAATCTGGCGGAGGACATCCGAGCCATTAACAGTGAGTGCTGGCTGGATAAAAAGCACCAGTCCAGGCGCATGGCGGAGAAGGTGCAGAATAAGCTTTTTATCCCTACCATGCTGATGTTTATCGGCATTCTGGTGGTGATTCTTGTGCCGGCCATGTCGGGACTGTCTTTATTTTAGGTGAATTCCGCGGACGTCGGCTTCGATTTTATTGGCGCTGCGGTTCACATAGATATCAACAGACAAGGAGGAAGATAGAGTGGATGCTTTAGACAGATTGTATATTGGATTGATGTGCAGAGCATATGCGGCGAAGCAGAAGGTCTCAGATTTCATGAAATCTGAGATGGGAGTGTCCAATATAGTTGCTACGATCATTATTTTACTGATTGTTGTATTGATCATAGGAGTATTCTGGAGTCGTCTGTCCGGTTGGCTGAATGACATGATGGACAATATTTTCAACTATTCTCCCAGTACATCAGGCGCAAACCAGCTATAGAAAAGTTGGAGAACAAAAAAGAAAGGAGGGGCAGCTATGCGCAGACAAAAACCACAAATGGAATCAGGGTCAGTAGAAGTAGAAGCCACTTTTATCCTGCCCATCGCTATTATTTGTGTTATGTTCCTGCTGCAGCTGTCTCTCCTGCTTTTTCAGAGAGCCAATCTGCAGGCCTGTCTTGAGACCTGCCTGGTTTATTATAAAAATTCCGTGACGGACACCTATGTCACGCGGAATACGGAGGTGGAATACGCCACCGCGGAGAGTACAACCACTGGATCCGGTAATTCCTATGTGATTACAGGCCCTCTGAATCCATACGCGTCGTTGGATTCCCCTTCCGGGATTGAAGATCAGGATGCCTTTCAGAAATATTTTGAATCCATAGCAGGCAAGATGATTTTTGGCGGAGAAGTGACGGTTACGCTGGATTACACGAACTATCTGCTGATCAAGGAATATGAAGCTACGGCGACCCAGTCAGTCACACTGCCCATTGATTTCAGTCTGATTGGTCTTGGAAGAAATTACAAAATTACGGCTACCGCCCGGGCGGTGGTATCGGATCATGATGATATTATACGGACGGTGGATTATGTCATCGACCTGGTGGAGGACACCAGGGTCGGGGAGTTCTTCAGCGGCCTTTCCGAGAAGGTTAGTAATGCTTACGGTACAATGAAGACGAAGCTTGGTATTTCGTGAGTATGGCAAGCCGGTGAAAGCAGTGAAGGAAGCGGCTGTCACCTCCATGAAGGAAAACCTGACATTTTATGAGCATGGCAGGCTGGTGAAGGAGCGGGACAGTTTCTTACCTTTGGAGGATGGATAGAAAACGGGGAAGCAAGTATGCACAACAGACAGGAAAGACGACATGAATATGATAAACGATACAGACGAAAGCATCAGGGAATTATCACAGTGTTTGTGACCCTGATCATGGTCCCGGTGGTGGTGTTTACTGGCCTGTTTGTAGATCTGGCCAGACTGAAGCTGAGCGGCTCACAGGCTGTGATGGCGGCAGACGCATACGGGGAGGCTGTATTGAGCGAGTATCAGAATGTGCTTAAGGAGCTCTATGGTCTGTTCGCGGTGACTCAGAGTGAGGAAGGGCTTGAGGCAATTAAGACTCTTGGAGATTACATATTGTATTCCTACAATCCTACGGAGGGAGACGTGGAGCTGAGCGGCTTCATGCCTTATGCGGGGGCGGATGTAAAGCTGGAATATACTGCGGTGGAGAACGCAACGCTGGGCAACGAGAGTGTGCTTATGACCCAGGTGGCGGAGTTTATGCAGTATCGGATTATAGAGGAGGTTGTGGATTTTACGGGAATTCTGGATGCGGTTGAGGGAATTAATAATCAGGACGCAGATATGGAAGCAACGGAGAAGGTGCAGGAAATTGCTGAGACAAGTTCGGATGCTCTGGATAAAATTGAGGATTATTATAATCAGTTAAAGGTAATATATGAGTATCCATCGTATACGGAGCAGCTTCGTTATAATGGAGTATCCTACGATAAGAAAATTGTTGAAATTCAAAACAGTACAGAATATGAAGAGTACGTGTATTATCTGGAGAATCAGGAGGATATTGATGATGCAATCGACCAGATTGAAGAACTGGAAGCACAGATTGAGGATGAGGAAAAGGATGGAGGAACAGCGGTGACCACTGTCCCTCAGGAACTTAAGGATTTGGCGGGAAAATATGTGGATGTGGACAGTTATACGGAAAGTATTAAAGATACATTGGATGATCTGCATAATACTGCCTGGAATTTTGATTCCGATCCGGTGGATTTTTATAATATTGAGGGATATCTGGCAGATCTGGATTCCATCCATTCTGACTTGAATGACACACTGAGAACTATTGAGGATGAAGTGAAAGCTCTGGAAAATCAGTTGTCAGAATGTTCTGATGAG
Source organism: Lachnospiraceae bacterium (assembly GCA_021199405.1). Classification (GTDB taxonomy): domain Bacteria; phylum Bacillota; class Clostridia; order Lachnospirales; family Lachnospiraceae; genus RGIG6307. The sequence goes on along the minus strand of JAJQID010000190.1, from coordinate 12,122 downwards.
ACAAGAGCGGGAATAGAGCAGGAAATCGAGGATCTGAATGAAATTGTAGAGAAGGCTCAGACCTTTGAAGATGTCAATAAATATTGTCAGGAGAATGTGACTAAAGAACTGAATAGAGAGAACAGGGAGAATCTTGAGGAAGCGCTGGAAGCACTGGATAATAAGGCACAGGATTTGGTCAATGGAGAGCTGGAGCCGGGTGAGGGAAACCTTACTTTCAGCGTAAAATTACAATGGCATCATTTTTACTCTGTATACAACACTTTCTATGACTGGCTGAAAGAAATGTTTTCAGGCTCAGAAGGCAGCAGTGATTCTGCCAAGAAGGAGGCGGATAAAAAAATTGAGAATGCCGAAAACGTCCTTCAGGAAAAAGAGGATGCGCTGAATGATGAGACTGATCAGAGAGAGGCCAGAGATATCTCTTCTGATCTTGCATCCACACTTGGAATTGTGGATGGAAAGGGGGTAGAGGAGGATGACGCACTGTCGCTTCCTGATGGTTTTTCGCTGGAGAAGTCATTGGATCGCTTCCTAATGGCGTCTTATGATTTCGGTATGTTTTCTAGTCGGGTATCTGGGTTAGAGGAATCAGATCAGCCGCTTTATGGAGTTTATATAAGTTCGTCTGATAGTTCAACAAGCAGTTCTTCTGACAGTGATTCCGATGATAACGCAGATTACAGTCTGACCAAAGTGAAGATGAGTACAGATATTAATTACCTTTACGGAGCGGAACTGGAATATCTGCTTGCTGGGCATATAAGCTCGAAGGATAATCAGAATGCGGCCAGAAATGAGATTAATGCAATCAGGATGGCATTAAATCTGGTCTCTACATATAAGATATCAGCCATTAATTCCACGATTAACACTATTGCGAATGAAGCAGCTGCGGCAGTCGCGGCTACTGCAGTGGGAGCACCGGCAGCTCCTTTGGTCAGGATAGCTGTGAGTGCTGCGCTCAGGGCGGCTGTAGCTGGAATTGAGACGTATAAGGATTGGGAGCTTTTGAAAAACAGACAAAGGGTAGTGCTTTTAAAAACAGAGGTGAGTCATCTTTCATGTCTTTCAGATATCAAGACTTTTTTGGGGGACGACCGTATTACCGACAATCCCTCTGGAAAAGAGACAATTAACCTGAATTATGAAAATTATCTTTATCTTCTGATGTATTTACAGGTGGATGCATCTACCCTTGTCCAGCGAACGGGGACACTGATCACGCTGAATGTAAATCAGGCCATGCGGGAAATCTCGGAAAAGGACAGTGAGCTGACGTCTCTGGAATTTAATACGAAGGACGCGGTCACGGCAGTGAAAAGTACCTGTAATGTGAAGATGGACTTTGTGATTCTGCCGGATAATTTTGCGGAGATGTATCTGAGCGGTTCGGATGCGGAAACTGTGATCAATAAGCTGGAAAGCCAGTATATTGGCTATTCTGTCATCAGAGGCTACTGAGGATCAAAATGAGAAGAGAAAAAAAGCAATCTGGAAATGAAACGGGAATGATGTCGGTGGAGGCGGTGCTTGCTCTGGTGCCTTTTCTGCTGGTCATTCTGGGGATCATTTCATTCACAAATATCTATATGGTACATAACCGGATTCAGTATGCCATGTTTGAGGCTGGAAGTCAGCTTTCCGCTTATACCTATCTGTACCAGGCGCTGGGAATCCGGGAGGGAGATCAGGCACTGGGGAAGGATATTGATTCAAACACGGAAAAAGTGGACGCTGTGCTCGATGCCTATGAAACCTTCACTGATGAGACTTCCCTGGAAAACGGGAAAACCATGGTGGAGAAAGCGGTGGATTTTGTTTCAGATCCCAAGGAAGCTGTGGCTAACCTGCTTTATCTGGCAATTGAACATGGGGAGGAAGCGCTGAAGGATTATCTGGTGGGGCTGCTGGGAGGCAGCCTGATGGAGGTATATCTGGATCAGAGCTATGACCCGTACAATCAGATGGACGCCGATACCTATCTGAAAAAATATGGGGTAGTGGACGGCTTCTCCGGTCTGTCCTTTGACAATAGCAATTTTTTATCCGACGATGATTATCGGATCATTGATATTGTGGTGGAGTATGATCTGGAAATTTATTTCTTTAAACTGTTTCTGAAAGATCCTACAATCCATGTGGTGCAGAGATGTACCATACCGGCCTGGCTGGATGGGGACGGAGAAAAAATACAGCAAAGCAGGTAGAGGAGAATATGGTAAATGGCTTATCTGACACTGGCGGTCTGCGCCGCGGCGATTCCACTGTGCTATGCGGGAATCATGGGCTTGCAACGCTCCGCATTTGAAAAAGAGGAAAACCGGAAACGCAAAATTCTGCGAACGGTTCCGGAATATCTGGTGATGGTTCTGAGCGAGACGGCGTTGGTTCGCCTGTGGTGGGCCAGAGGGCAGAGCACAGTTCTGGATCTGGTGTTCTTAAGCATGACAGTGGTGATTATAGGAATGTCTGTGCTCTGTATGACCGATTACTGGGAGACAGTGGTGCCGAACAGAATCCTGCTGGGCATGCTGGCTGCATTTATTCTGATTCTGGGGGTTGAAGCGACAGCCTCGTTTGAAAATGTGGTTTCCATATTTTACAGCATTGTGCTCGGCTTCGTTTTTACGCTGATCGCCTTCGGGTTGTCCTATTTTGTGAGCCGCGGCAATATCGGCGCGGGAGACATCAAGCTGGCACTGGTGCTGGGATTGATGATGACGGGAGAATATGTGGTGGGCGCGGTTGTGTACGGGTGTCTGGCCAGCGCGGCTTTTTCCATTGTAATGCTTCTGCGAAAAAAAATCGGCAGAAAAGACAAGATACCCTTTGTTCCTTTTTTATATCTGGGCGTTATCATAAGATGCTGGATCGGATAGGTGGAGAGCATGGCGAAGAAAAAGAAAAATGTAGTCAGAAAATCAAGGAGTCTGCTGACGCTTCTGGTGATTATAGCAGTAGCTGTCTCCTGGCTGGCGGTAGCTGTGACGCTTACGGACAATTCGGAGGAGACAGAGCAGGCGGCGTTAGTGGAAAGCGGCAAGGCTTTGTGGGCTGATAAGCTGTATGTGCGGGCGGCAGCAAAGTATGTCAGCGCCCTGAATAATTATTCCACGGAGAACAACGCGCAGTATGAGACAGAGCTGCTTGCGCTGTATCTGGAGGCGGGTTACATGGATGAGTATCTCTCTCTGGTGTCAGACCGGCGGGAGGAGTACACTGCAGCGGAAGAGGAATACATTGTATGTGGGGAGTGGCTTCTGGATCAGAACAGAGCTGCCGATGCGTATACGTTGTTAAAAGAGGGTGTGGAAAGATATGGATCCAATGAGACGCTTTTTGAAATGTATGAATCTATTCGCTACACCTACAGGAGCAACCAGATCAATGTGACAGATTATCAGCTGCCTGGGACGGAGTGGATCATACCTGCCACTGACGGGAAGAAATGGGGCTATACGGAGAGCAACGGTTCCCTTGCGCTGGAATTCATCTATGAGGAGGCCACACATTTTGACGGCAGCTATGCTGTAGTAAAACTGGACGGCGTGTACACACTGATCGATCAGAGCGGCAACTGGATGGCGGTGGATAAGGTGGGTCTGGATGAGGTGACGGATATCAGGAACGGTCGCGTGGTTGGCGTAAAGGACGGAAAATACCGGATTTACACCAATACCTTTGATCTGCTGACAGAGGAGGAATACGAAAATGTCTATCTGGATAACAGCGGCTATATCGCGGTTCAGAAGGATGGAAAATGGGCTCTTCTGGATGAAAACCTGAATGCAGTCACGGAGTATCAGTTTGACGATGTGGTGCCGAATCATAACAGTGGATTTTGCTATGCCGGCTATGCGGTGGTAAAAGACAGCGGGGGATATTATCTGACCAATCTGGATGGGACAGCCTGTTTTGACGTCAGGTATGCTGCTGCGAAGGGAATTGAGAGCGGATATGTGGCAGTGGCGGATTCCACAGGGAAATGGGGATTTATCAATGAGACAGGGGAAATGATGATCCCCTGCAGCTATTCGGACGCCCTTTCTTTTTCCTGTGGAGTGGCCGCTGTGAAGTCTGGTCTGTCCTGGGGATATATCAGCCGATATAATGAGACGGTGATTGAATATCTGTTTGATGAGGCTTATCCGTTTCTGGACGGCAGCACGATCGTGGAAGCCAATGGAAATACGTATCGGCTGTCATTGACATATTATGGGAAATAATGCCGGAATTGAGGAAGGAGATATGGAATGTTGAAGGATGTAATCATTGCAAATAAGCTGTATGCGAAAATGGTGGAGGCGGACGATAAGCTGGATGATATTTCGTTGAAGGTGTTGAAGCAGGATAGTCCTGAGTTCCTGCTCCCCATGAGATGTATCGGCGTGGATGGGGAGAGGGAGCTGCGCTATGAGATTGTGGATGGCACCAGGTTCTCTTATTTTTCTGAAAAAATGCAGAAGGGGGATTTTGCAAGACTTCTGAAAAATATGCTTCTTCCATATAAAAACTGTCAGGACTGGTTTCTGGATTATCATAATCTGTTGCTGGATCCGGAGCATATCATACTGAGACACAGGGATTATTTTGTCTGGTATCTCTATTTACCGCAGAAGGAGCCGGCACAGACTGACGCTGAGATTGAGCGTTTCTTTGAGAATCTGATTATGAGTACGGAACTTGTGAATGATTCCTCCGGGTACGCGATGCGGCTGCTTCGGGTGCTGAAGGGGAGCAATACTCATGTATTTGGACTGCTGGAGGAACTCATGAAGGAAGAGCAGCCATCAGAGGAACAGCCTGCGCCGGAGTCCGTCAGAGAGACATTGAAGGCAGTTCCACAGCCCGGTTCATGGAGGCGGACACCGGAAGCGGACGTGCGCCCTATGGCGCAGGAGCATCAACCGTCGGAGAAAAAGGAACAAAGGAAACCGGCGCCCGCGCCGGGAGGCGGCATGCGGCCCGGGCAGAACTTTGGGGAGGAGGACGTGGAAGGCGGCCTGTTAAAGAATCTGTTCGGGGAAGAGGAAGAGGAGGAAACCGGGAAAAAAGGAAAATCCAAAACCAGAGAGAAAAAGGAAAAACCGGCAAAAGAACCAAAATCGTCAAAGCAGCCTAAACCGGTCAAGGAACCAAAGCCTGAAAAGGGCGGCGGCTTTCTGGGCGGAATTTTCGGGAGTAAAGCAGCGAAAGCTTCAGATTCGGGGAATGACAGCGTGGCAGAACAGGGAGGCAGCCGCCAGCAGCCGATGGAGCCTGCTCCGGTCGTTTCTTCCTCCCGCGGCAGCGCGGCGGGATATTATGGTGATGACGGCGCAACGGTATTTGAAGTCACGGAACGGGACATGGAGAAGGAAACCGTTTTTCTGCAGCTGATTGATTCCGGCGGTTATGCCCTGCCAAGGGAAATTCAGTTGGATTTAAGTAAAGGCTTTGTGACGGTGGGAAGGTGTGATAAGGCAGGAAATGCCCAGTGCGATTATAATTTCAGCGCCTCCATTTCCTTTATCAGCCGTTCCCATATGCGGATTGAAAGGAAGGAAAACCAGCTGCAGATCATTGATATGGGTTCTTCCAACGGAACCTATCTGAACAGGGAGAAAATTGTGCCGAATATGGCCTATCCTCTGCAAAGAGGGGATACCATAGGCTTCTCGAGAAGCTATAGCGCAATCTATCAGGTATGCTGAAAAAAAAGAAAGTTCCCCAAAATATATTGATCGGTTGTGTCACAGACAAGGGAGCTGTGAGAAATAAAAATCAGGATCGGGCATTGTGCTGCAAGGCGATGATTGGAGACCGGAGCATTGCTTTGGGCTGTGTTTGCGATGGAATCGGCAGCCTGTTAAACAGTGAGATATCGTCCGAAATGGTGGTGGAGGGACTCAGAAGGTGGTTTCAGGGGATAATAAACGACCATCCCTCCGATATCCGGACGCAGGAGCTGGTTCAGGATCTGGAACTGACTGTGAGGGAGCTGAACGAGCTGGTTTTTCAATATAAGGCGAAATACAGTATGGATATTGGATGCACACTCTCTCTTTTTCTGGGAATTGACAGGAAGTATTACGTATTTCACGCCGGTGACAGCCGCATATATTGTCGCGGTGACCGGCTTGTTCAGTTAACGCATGATGAAGTGACCACAAGGGAAAACGAAGGAAGAATACGCAGCTTTCTGGCCAATTACATTGGGAAAAAACAGGATTTGTGGATCAGTAAGTTCAGCGGTGATATTCTGGATGGCGATCTGTATGTGATCGGTTCGGACGGCCTCTATAAGCTGCTGACGGACGAAGATGCTGTGGGGCTGAAGAATGCCAGAAAGGATAAGGAAATGGAACGGGAGTGCCGTAAGCTGACAGCAAGGGTTATAGAGAGGGGAGAAAGAGACAATGTGTCCTGCGCCGTTCTGTATTATAAACAGAACGGAAGAGGAAGATGATATGTGTAAATGACAGTGTTTTCACACCGGAAATGGATGGAAATTTATCAGGCAGTTACCAGAATGACTGCAATCAGGGGACAGAAGATCAAATGAAAAAAAAGCATGATCAGGGCGCCCCTGGCAAATGCTTTCCAGTGGCCGTGGCAGCGAATAAACAGTAGGAGTGCGGTGAAAAGGTACCAGGCGATCATGAGAGATAAAGGATTGTGGTACAGGAAGAGGAAAGCGGTTACGTAGTACAGGGTGAATCCTCCCTCGGATAAGGGATAACGGATGGAAATAGGAGACTGGCAGTAATGGCATCGGCCTTTGAGAGCAATCCAGCTGATCACCGGAATCTGATGAAGCAGGGAAAGCTCGTGTCCACATACAGGGCAGAAGCACCTGGAGGAGATCAGTTTGCCGCCGGTTCGGATACGATATTCGATGGTGCCGAAGTAGGCACCGATCACAGCGCCAAAGACGCCGCTGCATATCAGCAGGATGATAAGGTCAGATGGATTCATGATCGCCTCCCGTAACATAATAAACGTATTATAAAACTGTCGGAGGATTTTCGTCAATGGTAGAGGCCAGAGATTCCCAAAAGAAAAATATCACGGCAGAGAAGGTGTGCTTCTTTTTTCCTTTTCTGATATTTGGAATCAGTCTTCTGACCATTTTTTTCGTTCCGCTGGGAAACGGGGACGAAATCTGGAATTACAATTTTGCTGCAAATATTTTAAAAGGAAGGCTTCCCTATCGGGATTTTAACATGCTTCAGACACCATTATCGGCGTATATCGCGGCTGCGTTTCTGAAAGTGGCCGGGGACGGTATGCTAAATTTCCGGATTTTGGGCTTCCTCCTTGGGATGGCGGTATCTGGTCTTCTGTATGAGTTATGCTGCAGAATCAGCGGAAGCTGGACGGCCGCGTTTGTAGTTGTGGGGCTTGTCCTGGGTTATTATTCCATGGTCTGGATTTACGACTATAATCAGCTGAATCTTTTTATCATTCTTGTACTTATGCGGCTGGAATACGCTCAGGAAAAAGAAACGTCAGCGAGCTTTCCTGTTTTTACGGGGGTTCTGTATGGTCTGATTCCGCTGATCAAGCAAAGCACGGGGATGATTTTTCTGTTAATCAATGGGGCACTGGTGCTGCGGCAGATGTTCAAAAGGAAGGGTAGAAGGGAAGCTTTGATACAGTTGATATGCTCGCTGTTGCCGGGCAGTATATTTTGTATCTGGCTCCTTGCCTCCGGTATATGGACTGATTTTACAGATTATGCAGTGCTGGGAATTTCCTCATTTTCCAATCGCTTTCGCTGGACGGAATATATCAGCACCTCTTTTATCAATTTGCTGATCGGCCTGTTCCCGGTTATGACAATCTTTTTTTCTGTTCGTGCCATAATCGGGAATAAAACAAGGGTGGGCAGAAGGCTTCATATCCGGCTGCTGATTCTGAGTATCGGTGGACTGACGGTGGCTTATCCTCTCTGTGACGCATCCCATATGTACCCTGCCATGGTGCCATTTATCATATGTTTCTTTTGCTGTTTTGAGATAAAAATACAACGATTCTGGCAGCGAATCGTCTGTATTCTGACCATATCCGGCATGTCCATTCTGTCCCTTCTGGCCGCATGGTTGAATGTTGCGGATGATAAGCTGTGCAGTCTTGCGCACTTTGAGAAAATTCCGGTGCAGGAATCCCGGGAGGAAATGATCCTTGAGGTGGAGAGGTACATATTGGAACAGGAAAAGCAGGGAAAAAGTGTGCTGATCGCGGATGCCAGCGCTGCGCTGTATATGATACCGATTGATCATTATCATAAGGATTTTGATATGCTTCTGGTTGGAAATGTGGGGACGAAGAGCGTTGATGAACTGCTGGCGGACAGGCAGGATACTTTGTATCTGGTGGCGGAGGATGAAACGTCGGCTCTTTCGCAGGAGCATCTGGAGCTGATACATTATATCAAAAATTATTATATAAAAACGGATAAGGTGGAGAATTTTGCGGTTTACAGTAAAAATGAAAAATGAAAACTTTTCTCCTCAGCTTCTGTTTTTTTTCCTTGGAATTTCGGTCACTGTTTTATTTTACTGCTTTTCCGATGGAATCAGTGGGAATGATTTCTGGTGGCATATCAAGGCGGGCGAATGGATTGTTGAGAATGGGAGGGTTCCGGATACAGATATTTTCTCCTGGATTGGGAAGGAGCGGGAACTGTCCTGGACCGCTCATGAGTGGCTGTCCGAGGTGATTTTTTATATTGTTTATGCGTTATGCGGGGAAACAGGTATTTATCTGATGTCTCTTTTTTGTGCAGTTTTTATGGTTATATTTCTTTTCTGGACGGCAAGGGACAATATGAGGAGAAATTTCCTGCTCGGCGGTTCCTTTTTTATTTTTCTTGCGGTTACAGAGAGCAGCTTTTTTTATGGAAGACCGCATATTTTCAGCTTTTTTCTTCTGGCGGCAGAGCTGAAGATTCTGTATGGCTTTTATGAGAACCCCAAGGACCGTAAAATTTATCTTTTGCCGTTTCTGGCCAGTCTTTGGAGCAATCTGCACGGAGGCTCCTCCAATTTGTCTTATCTTCTTTGTTTTCTGTTCCTGGGAATTTCGGTACTCCATTTTCAATGCGGCAGGGTCAGGGCTGAGAGAATGTCCCGATCCGGCATAAAAAGGCTGGCGGTGGTCTCCGCATTTACAATGGGAGCAGTGGCACTAAATCCATTTGGGATGCGAATGCTTGTCTATCCATACACAAATATGCTGGATGATTTTATGCTGAGTGTAATCAGCGAGTGGCAGGCTCCGGATGTGAAAAATGCGGGAGCGCTGCTGTTTTACTTCCTGCCGATTGTACTGATGAGCATCGGCTTTTTTACAGAAAAAAGAGATATCCGGCTGCTGGACGTTATTATGATGGGATTTTTTCTTTATCTTTTTTTCAGAAGCGTTCGATTTATCATGCTCTGGTATATTGCTGCTCCGTTTTATGCGTTTCCGTATCTGCCTGAGATGAAAAACGGAGAAATACGGAAGCATACGGAAAAAATCGCGGTCTGTGTGTGCGGGATCATTCTGCTGCTTTTGATGGAAAACAGTATTTATCTGATCGGTCGGACGTTGAACGGCGGGGAAGTGATATCTACAGTGGTTTCGGAGAAAATGATAGAGGCTATACAACAGGATCAGCCGCAGCGGCTTTTTAACGATTACAATACGGGGGAGACGCTGATTTATCATGACGTGGAAGTGTTTATAGATTCCAGAGCGGATGTGTATTCGACGGAGCATATTCTGGAGGATGCTTTCTCTCTCCTTTTTCTGCAGCAGCGAAGCGAAGAGACGGAGGAAGAAATTGTGGATGTGGAGGCGCTGATGGGAAAATATCAGTTTGACGCGCTGCTGGTCCTGAAAAGCAGACCGTTATATGTATATCTTCTCAGCCATCCGGAGGAGTTTACTCTGATTTCTGAGGATGAGGAAATGGGATATTTTCGAGTGAAGGGCTGAATGCTTAATTATATTCCGATTCTGATTGCGGAATAAAGGATAATCACAAAATATTTGATTCTATAGTTGATTTTTTACATCCATAGTATGTATAATGAAATAAAAAACAGTGCTGATCTTTTCTATGACTGCCTGAAATTTTGCGGGAATTAAAATGGCTTTGTGAGGTAAACAGATATGCTGAATGTTTCCGGTTTAAACAACAGTGAATTATTGGTGTATGTAGGCATCGCCCTGATGGCTCTGGCGGTGTTTATGGCGGTGGTATGTTTGATTGGCTTTCAGATCGGAGGAAGAAGGCTGAACAGAAAGCTGGAGCGGGAATACGGGGAGCCGCAGGACTGATGGTGATAAATTCATCTGGTGAAAACAATATCCGTGACGAAAAGGCTGCGGGGAAACCCGGACAGAAGCAGGAAACCGGATAAAGCAGGGGGGAACAGTACATGTCTCATGTGATCGCGGGAATGTATGAGATTGATCGCAAATTGGGTTCTGGCGGCGGAGGTATCGCGTACCTTGGCTGGCATATTCGACTGCATAAGCAGATTGTATTAAAGGCGGACAAAAGAAAGCTGAGTACGCCGGAAGCGACTCTTCGGCGGGAAGTGGACATGCTCAAGGATCTGAGCCATACTTATATTCCTCAGGTGTATGACTTTGTGGAGGAGGATGGCGTTGTTTACACAGTCATGGACTTTATTGATGGGGAGAGCATGGACAAGCTGCTGGCCAGAGGAGAGGCTGTCTCTCAGCCGCAGGTGATTCACTGGGCCTGTCAGCTGCTGGAGGCGTTGTGTTATCTGCACAGTCGGCCGCCTCACGGTATTTTACATGGGGATATTAAGCCTGCCAATATTATGCTGCGCACCAATGGAAATATCTGTCTGATTGATTACAATATTGCGCTGGCTTTGGGAGAGAATGGTACGGAGAAGGTGGGCTTCAGCAGAGGTTACGCTTCCCCGGAACACTATGGAGCGGATTATCTGGCAAGTCAGGGATTGTCTATTACCGGTTTTACCACCACTCATTCCCACAAGTCGGAAAAGCGGAAGAACGAAGAAAAAGCAATACCGGCGGGGGACGCGACACTGGTGGATGAGGATGCGACGCAGACCGATGGAACGCTGGCGGATAATGGAACAGCGCTGACGCAGAAAGATGAAATGTCGGCGGAGAGCGGCAGAGTGAGAACCGGAAATGGGATACCGGCCGGCAGCCGCGAATATGAAAAAAAGACGGATATATACGAAGAAGAGGAGGTTCTGCTGGATGTACGCTCTGATATTTATTGTCTGGGCGCCACCCTGTATCATCTGATTTCCGGGAAAAAACCGCCGCAGAACGCCCTGCAGGTGGAAGCTCTGGGTGCGGATATATGCAGTCCTGCTGTGGCGGCGATTATCGCAAAGGCCATGGCGCCTCAGGCGGACGAGAGATATCAGACGGCCCAGGAAATGCTGGATGCGTTCCGGTCACTTCACAAAATGGATCGGCGTGTAATTCACCGTAAGAGGAGAGAAATCGCCTGTGCGGTTTCTTTGGCGGTGCTGTTTCTGGCTGGCGGCACACTTACCTTTATAGGACAAAGACAGCTTCAGCAGAGGGAAAATGCTTTGACACTGGCAGAGTATTCCGCCAATGCCCTGGCGGAGGGAGATGTATCGGAGGCGGTTTCTCTGGCTTTGTCCGCGATTCCTTCGGAAAACAGTATTTTTGAGGCAGCGGTGACGGCACAGGCACAGTATGCGCTGACCAGTGCCTTGGGCGTATATGATCTGTCAGATGGATTTAAGGCGGTGGATGCGCTGGAGCTTCCCGGAGCTCCGTTCCATATTGCGGCGTCACCAAACGGTACATATCTGGCAGTGGTATATGCCTATGAAATGGCGGTATATCGGCTGGAGGATCTGCAGCAGATTTCGGTTCTTCCAGTTCAGGAATCTGCTTTGTCCGATGCGGTATTTGTCAGTGAAACACAGGTTTTATACGCAGGAGCGGAGGGTGTTGCACTGTATGATCTGGAAAGGCAGGAAACCATCTGGACGGGGGAGATCGCCACAGTAATTTCAGTATCAGCAGACGGAAGGGTGGCGGCGGCTGTTGACCGGGACGCTTCGGAGGCGGTGATTTATTCAGCAGATGATGGC
>JAJQID010000191.1 GCA_021199405.1 Lachnospiraceae bacterium | reverse complement strand
TACCTTGATAAAGAGTTTTCAGCGAAATTTATGCAGGAAATGATTCTGGTCGCAGGAGCTGTAAAAATTGCTTTCCATGCCGAGAAAATAAACTATGAATGCTTAGGAAATGGAGATACGCATTTACACTGGCATCTCTATCCAAGAGTATCTGGAGATATTGAGACATACGGAAACGGCGGCAAGGGACCGGTGTGGTGGTACCCGATAGAGAAAATGTATGATGACAGCAACAGGCCAACGGATGAAGAACTTGAACGGATGAAGTTAGCGCTGCTTCGGGAACTGAATTGCTTATTAGCTAAAACTCGCGTCAGTGGTGCGAATTTTGGGAAGGATAGTTTATGATTCGAGAAGCGAAAGAATGTGAATTAAATGAAATATTGCAATTATATTTGTACCTCCATGAAACGAGTATTCCTTCTGATACGGAACATCTTAGAACCATATGGTCAGAGATTATCAATGACAAGCACCATCATTTGATTGTATGCGAGGTGGATGGAAAGATTGTATCGTCCTGCGTGTGCGTGATTATTCCAAATCTGACAAGAAATGTTCGTCCATATGCGTTTATAGAGAATGTAGTTACGCATAAGGATTACCGTCATTGCGGATACGCTGCAGGATGCCTGAATTACGCGAAAGAAATCGCAATGAGTGAAAACTGTTATAAGATGATGCTGTTGACTGGTGCAAAAGATGCGAAGACTTTAAACTTTTACAGGAAAGCCGGTTATAACAGCGCAGACAAGACGGCGTTTATTCAATGGATTGATGGAAATTAAGCAGAGAAAAACGGAATGGGGGAGCATGGAAATATGGGATGCTTACGATGAGAGTTTTCAGCTGATTTCAGACATAACACTTGTCAGGGGAGAAGCAATACCAGATGGAATTTATCATTTGGTATGCGATATCATTGTCCGGCATACAGATGGAACGTATCTCCTGATGCAAAGAGATTACAGAAAACCTTATGGCGGCATGTGGGAAGCATCAGCTGGAGGCTCGGCGCTACGCGGAGAATCTTCCCGGGAATGTGCTGTCCGGGAGTTGAAAGAGGAGACAGGCATTATCTCCGATGATTTACATGAGCTGGGGCGTGTGGTACATCATTCTCATCAAAGTATTTATGCAGAATATTTGTGTGTGACCGATCAGAGTAAAGATTCGATTATCCTGCAGGATGGGGAAACTCAGGCTTATAAGTGGGTAGATCGGGATGAGCTGATCAATATGCGGAAAACAGAATTGGTGACTGACAGGATACAGATTTTTTTGGAAGAATTGCAAAGATGACTTATTTAAGGGGTGTATAATGGAACTGCCTGAGAGCATAAATAACAAGAGGAGGAATAGCCTATGTTAGCAACAGGAACAAAAGCACCGGATTTTTCCCTTCCGGATCAGAACGGAACCATTCACACACTGAGCGAATTCAGAGGCAGGAAGGTGATTCTGTATTTTTACCCCAAGGATAATACGCCCGGCTGCACAAAACAGGCCTGCGGCTTTGGAGAGCGATTTCCTCAGTTTGAAGATATTGGCGCAGCAGTGGTTGGTGTGAGCAGGGACAGCGTGAAATCGCATAAAAGCTTTGAGACGAAGTATAATCTCCCATTTATATTGCTCTCGGATGTCGAGCGGACATGCATCGAGGCTTACGATGTCTGGAAGGAAAAGAAAAATTACGGGAAGGTCAGCATGGGCGTGGTGCGCACCACCTATTTGATTGATGAGGATGGTGTGATTATTTACGCTTCGGATAAGGTAAAAGCGGCTGAAAATCCGGCGGAAATGCTGGAGCTTTTGAAAAGTCAGTGCTGATGGAACTGCTGGAGTCGTTTAGAAAAAGAAAGGCGCACACCATGAATTATTGTAATATCAAAAAAACGGACATCGCCGATGGTCCGGGCGTCCGGGTCTCCCTCTTTGTGTCCGGCTGTACCCATCACTGCAGGGGCTGTTTCCAGCCGGAAACCTGGAGCTTTGATTATGGGAATCCCTTTACGCAGGAAACACAAAAGGAGCTTTTAGCGGCACTTTCTCCGGATTATATCGCCGGACTGACCCTGCTTGGCGGCGAGCCCTTCGAGCCGGACAATCAGCGGGAGCTTCTGCCTTTTCTGAAAAAGGTTCGGGAGACGCTTCCTGGCAGGACCATCTGGGCCTACAGCGGTTATGAGCTGGAGGAATTGGCGGGCTGGACGCCGGGGCTGGGCCGGGCGCGGTGCGAGGTGACGGACGGGATGCTCACCCTGATTGATGTGCTGGTGGATGGGGAGTTTATGCAGGAAAAGAAAAACATCTCGCTGCTTTTCAGGGGTTCTGAAAATCAACGGTTGATTTCCGTAAAAAAATCACTGGAGCAGGGGAGCGTTGTGCTGTGGGATGAGTGAGAACAGGATAGTGAACGTCAAAATATTTACTTTTCACCGGACGGAAATCAATTGTGAGTAATACCAGATAATACAGGAGTGATTGATACATGGACTTGATAAAAATACTTGCACAGGAACTGGAAATCCGACCAGCTCAGGCTGAGGCTGCGGTCAAATTGATCGATGAGGGCAACACCATCCCCTTTATCGCCAGATACCGCAAGGAGGCCACAGGTTCTTTAAACGACGAGGTGCTGCGTAAGTTGCTGGAGCGTTTAAATTACCTGCGCAATCTGGAGGAAAAAAAGCAGCAGGTGCTTTCCACCATTGAGGAGCAGGGGAAGCTGACACAGGAGCTGCGAAAGCAGATCGAGGAGGCGCAGACTCTGGTGACGGTGGAGGATCTGTATCGCCCTTACCGGCCCAGGCGCCGTACCCGGGCCACCATTGCGAAGGAGAGGGGGCTGGAGCCTCTGGCCAGTCTGATCTGGCTTCAGAGAACGAACCGGCCTCTGGAAAAGGAAGCGGAAGGCTATCTTTCGGAGGAAAAGGAAGTACATACCGTGGAGGAGGCCATTGCCGGCGCCTGCGATATTCTGGCGGAGAGAATTTCCGATGAGGCGGATTACCGCACCCGAATCCGGGAAATGACTCTGCGGGAAGGACTGGTGGTCAGCGAGGCAAAGGACGAGAAAGTCCAGTCCGTCTATGAGATGTATTATCATTTTACGAAGCCTGCTTCCAAAATCGCCGGACACCGGATTCTTGCCCTGAACCGGGGAGAAAAGGAGAAGATTTTAAGCGTTGTCATCGAGGCCCCGGAGGAGCGGATACTGCAGTATCTGGAGCGAAAAATCATTGTCCGTGAAAATCCCCACACCACTCCTGTGCTGAAGGAGACGGTGCGGGACGCCTACCGCCGCCTGATCGGACCGGCTATTGAACGGGAGATCAGAAATGAGCTGACCGAAAAAGCGGAGGACGGGGCCATATCTGTCTTTGGCAAAAATCTGGAGCAGCTTCTGATGCAGCCGCCCATTGCCGGGCAGGTGGTTCTTGGCTGGGACCCGGCCTTCCGCACCGGCTGTAAGCTGGCGGTGGTGGACGCCACCGGCAAGGTGCTGGATACGACCGTGATTTATCCCACCGCCCCTACCAACGAGACTAAAATCCGGGCGGCAAAGGACACGGTGAAGAAGCTGATCCAAAAATACGGCGTTACGCTGATGTCTGTGGGGAACGGCACCGCCAGCCGGGAGTCGGAGCAGATCATTGTGGAGATTTTAAAGGAGATTCCGCAGAAGGTTTCCTATGTAATTACCAACGAGGCAGGGGCGTCGGTGTATTCCGCCAGTCAGCTGGCTACGGAGGAATTCCCTAATTTTGACGTGGGACAGCGCAGCGCTGCCTCCATTGCCCGCCGGGTGCAGGACCCGCTGGCGGAGCTGGTCAAAATCGATCCCAAATCCATTGGTGTGGGCCAGTATCAGCATGATATGAACCAGAAAAAGCTGGGGGAGGCTCTGGACGGCGTGGTGGAAGACTGCGTCAACCGGGTGGGCGTTGATCTGAATACGGCCTCCGCACCTTTGATGGAGCATATTTCCGGCATCACAAAGACCATTGCCAGAAACATTGTGGCCTATCGGGAGGCCAACGGACGCTTCCGGAATCGCAGGGAGTTGTTAAAGGTGCCCAAGCTGGGTCCAAAGGCATACGAGCAGTGCGCCGGTTTTATGCGAATCAACGGCGGCACGGAAGCGCTGGATTCCACCAGCATTCATCCGGAGAGCTATGAGGCGGCGGAAAAGCTGTTGAAATCCCTTGGCATGACAAAGGAGATCTTTTTGGCCCGGAGCGGAAAGCGGATTCAGATACAGGATTACCCGAAGACCGCGGAGCAGATCGGCATCGGCGAGCCCACCCTGCGGGATATGGTGAAGGAGTTAAACCGCCCGGGCAGAGACCCCAGAGAGGAAATGCCAAAGCACATTCTGCGCACTGACGTGCTGGAGATGAAGGACTTACAGGAGGGCATGATTCTTAAGGGAACCGTCCGCAATGTCATTGATTTTGGCGCCTTTGTGGATATCGGCGTCCATCAGGACGGTCTGGTTCATATTTCCCAGCTTACCGACAAAAAATTTGTGAAGCATCCGCTGGAGGTGGTGAGCGTGGGGGACATTGTGGATGTGAAGGTGCTTGGCGTGGATTTACAGAAAAAAAGAATCAGCCTGACCATGAGGATTTAATCCGCTGTTTCAGGAGAACAGAAAATGGCAGCTTTTGATTTCCCCAAATATAAAACGGAAAGAGAGGTAAGTTTTTATGGCATTATTGGAGGTTAATTACGTATCAAAGGCACTGTTCAGGGCAGTTACCTTTAAGGCGATTCTGCCGGTGGACAAGCTGATGCTGCCCGGGGCGGAGAAGGCGGAGGAACCCAAAAGGTTTAAAACTCTCTATCTGCTCCATGGCCTTCTGGGCAATCAGGAGGACTGGATTTCCGGCACCAGGATTCAGCGCTGGGCGGAGGAGAAGGATCTGGCGGTGATCATGCCCGCCGGGGAAAATGAGTTTTATGTGGATCAGCCCGGATTTGGCAGAAGCTATGGAGCCTTTGTGGGGCAGGAGCTGGTGGAGATGACAAGGAAGATGTTTCCTCTGTCCGACAAAAGAGAGGATACCTTCATCGGCGGTCTTTCCATGGGAGGCTTCGGAGCGCTTAGAAACGGTCTGAAATATGCGGACACCTTCAGCCATATTATCAGTCTTTCCGGCGCGCTGCATATTCTGGAAAATCCGGACCAGGCCGGCTCCGGGAGCCTTGGGATAGAGGAGGGCTGTTTCGGAAACCTTGCCCAGGCCGCAAAGAGCGACAAAAACCCGAGGTATCTTGTGGAGAAAATGAAAAAAGAGGGACGTACAGAGCTGCCGAAGATTTTTATGAGCTGTGGAACAGATGACAGTCTTCTGAAGGCAAATCAGGCTTACCGGGATTTTCTGACAGAGAGTGGTTTTGACGTGACTTATTCAGAGGAAGCCGGCGGCCATGAGTGGGATTTCTGGGACAGAAAAATAAAGGAGGCTCTCGACTGGCTGCCCCTGACAGGAAAGGCTCAGGGAATCAACAGCGGGAATGTGGGAGTGTAGTAATTGCCATTTTTTGTGTATAGAAAGAAATTGCAGCATTGCAAGACTGGAAAGATTATGGTACAATCTTCCTAGTTTTGAGGGCTGCGCGATGAATCATTCCAATTATCAGAAGGAAATGGAAAAGATTATAACAGATCTTGACAGAAAGACATTAGAAGGCGCGGTAATACCACGCCTTTTTTTGCATGGCTGCTGCGCGCCCTGCTCTTCCGCGGTGTTGGAGAGGCTGCGGGAGCATTTTCGGATCACCGTTTTTTATTTTAATCCCAATATTTCCTCTGAGGAAGAGTATCAGAAGCGATTATACGAGGAAATCCGGCTGATCGGCTGGTTTAATGAGAAAAAGGACGGCGCCTGTCTCATCGATTATATTGCGGGCGACTATGATCCTCAGCGCTTTTATCAGGCGGTGCGGGGGCTGGAGAGGGAGCCGGAGGGAGGCGCCCGGTGCCGGAAATGCTTTGAGCTGCGGCTGGGCGAGAGCGTATTGAGAGCCGAAGCCTTGGGGTATGACTATGTGACCACCACCCTGACCATCAGTCCGCTGAAAAACGCGGCGCTGCTGAATGAGATCGGGAGCGGTCTCTGTGAGGGTAAGAGAGTGAAATGGCTGCCCTCTGATTTTAAGAAAAAGGACGGTTATAAGCGCAGCATTGAGCTGTCCGGAGAGTGCAGCCTGTATCGGCAGAATTACTGCGGGTGTGTGTTTTCACAGAAAAGAGGGGAATAGCTTATTAT
>JAJQID010000219.1 GCA_021199405.1 Lachnospiraceae bacterium | reverse complement strand
GCGAACCTGTACAGGATGAACGGGCTGCCAACATGACCTACAAGGAACGTCAGCGGGAGAACAAAAAGGCAAAGGAAGCGGCCAAAGTGGGCAGCGTGGGAACCGCAGCCTCCTATGATATGGCCACCGCGCTGCAGACCAGTGAAAGGGAAAGAAGAAACTCCCTGGCCGGGCACAGGGATATGGTCAAAAAAAGCGGTGTGGATGAACGGGTTCTGCTGGCATTTTCCAGAGGATACAGGGAGAAGGGCTTCATAAACAAATGTCCTGCCACGGAGCAGGACAGGCTCAATAAGGAGGCGGATGAAAAGTTCTACGAGGACTACACCTCCAACGATCTGCAGCGCAGGCAGCCTCATCTGGAGAGAATGGTAGACGAGCTCATCAATATTAAATACACTCGCGATATGTTCACGGAGAGGTATCTGCGCCGGAACGCGCGGCAGATGGGAGAGCTTCAGAATAAAATGTTCTATATGGACAACGTGATGAAGGATCCGATTAACGCGTCCTTTTTTGAAAAGCTGGATCCCTATCGGAAGGCGGCTCTGGAGGAGAGTTTTAATATGTTTGTCCGTTTCCGTGGAGCCATGAACGCTGTCATGGCAAAGAACGGAGTGGATCTGGACAATGCCGGGTATTATGAAAAGAGCTGGGATCCCGGAGCTGTTAGTAAGGTAAACAGCTATGCGAGAATACGCAAGGGAGCGTTTGATGACTCCATTGGCGAGTATAATCAGAAGATGTCGGAATTAAAGGCCGAGCAGGCGGAGCGTGTATACAGCTCGGCGACAAGCTACGCTTCGCGGATGAAAGCCGGAAGGGAAACTCTTGACAGGATGAAGTCAAGGCTGCAGGAGGATCCTGATGTAAGGCTGACGGATCGTGATACAACGAGCCAGTATTATACCAGAGCGCATGTACTGCTGGAGACGGGGGAGGGGGCCGATGAGCAGAATTTTTCAACAATGAAAACGCTTACAGAGGTTTCCAGACTGCAGGATCGAAGGCCCTCCGAGGCTCTCTATGCCCGTGTGTATGATCTGGTGGCGCCCCGGGTGGAGCGCATTATGGCCTGCGATGTGGATGAGCTGGCCGGACTCACCGATGAGGCGCTTATGCTTAAAAATGAGGAAATTAATGAGCTTTTCCTCAGCAATATGCTGATCAGCGATATGATGAAGATAAAGCACCCAACTGCGACCGAGGGAGGAGAGAACGGAGCGATTCCCACGCTCAAGGACGAGCTGGTTGGATACAGAAATGAGGAGTTTTCCTATAAGGGGATGATGCTCAGAGGGCTTCATGAGCGCGCAAGAGCCCTCGCGATTCGCCGCAGTCTGGAGAACGGCTATTCGCCGGATGAAATGTTTGTCAGAGAAGACCGGACCCTGGAGAAGGGCAAAGAGATGGAATGGGTGCAGAAACGCATGAATACAGGGGATACGACCATGGCGAATGCCCGGGAGAGATGGGCAAAGGTTATCTCGTCCGGATTGATGGCGCTTCGGCAGAGGTACATAAAAACCCTGGGCAATGAAGGCAGGATCGAGGCCAGCAGCAAGCTTGCCTTGGAGAGAGATCCTATGCTGAGAGAATTGTACGAGCTGATGGAGGATGCTTCTACTGATATTGAGGCGGCGAAGATAAAGTACAGACTGAGAGATAAAGATTACTATTCACTGGCGTACAGTAAGGAAGAGCTTAAGAGTAAGAGAGCGCCGAGGGACATGAGAGAGCCGGAGAAGCAGGAATCGCCGGTGAAGCAGAAATCAGGGAAAAAGGAGCGGGAGGGATTGCCGGAAAATATCGGAGAGCCGCTGTTTCGAAGCTTTCACGGTTTTGTGGAACAGGAGGCCGCCCAAAAGCTTCTTACGCCTGAAAAGGCCAGGGAAATGGTTCTTAATCTGGCGGCCGGCGCCGGGATGCAGAAGGAGGGGGCATGGAAGGAACCTGTTCTGGATGAAAAAGGGGAGGTCACCTGGGTAGAGGTAGAGAAGGATGATAAGAAGCGTGAGGAGGCACTTGCCAAAAATAAGCAG
The DNA here is from genome assembly GCA_021199405.1 of Lachnospiraceae bacterium. Taxonomy (GTDB): domain Bacteria; phylum Bacillota; class Clostridia; order Lachnospirales; family Lachnospiraceae; genus RGIG6307. The sequence continues at coordinate 4,246 of JAJQID010000219.1, read as the reverse complement.
GGTCTGGCTGCCCACAAGGAGATTTACCGGGCCCAGTTTGATATGCTTACCCGCAAATATGGAAATCATTTTGAGGAAATCTCCGCTGAGGATTTCGCGCTGCACCAGGCTGATATGAAGAGGGATTTTCGGGAGCTTCAGGTGGCGGTGAACATGACTGATAAATATCCGGATTACTTCGATATGTCCAACCCGGAGGATGAGCTTTTGGCGAATCGCATTGATTATTATGCGTTCGTAGGAAAAGCGACGCTGGATGCTGTCGCGGCGGTCTTTGATGTAACCAGGTCCTACGAGAGCGATCAGCAAATGAGAGACGAGCTGAAAAATACTATACTTATCTGCACCAAGATAGATCCGGACGCAAACGCAGCCGGCGAATGGCTTTCCGCCAATGATGAAGCGTTCAAACACAGGGTGGACTGGAGCCAGAAGGTGCGGACCCCCAAAAAGAATGCGGAATAAAACAGGCCTGGCCGCCGTAAAGGAGGAACAATGGGAAACGCACAATTGAGAAGGACTCTGGAAAAGGAAAAGGTTACCGAGATCATTACCGAGGCGCCGCAGCAGGAGCAGGAAATACAGAATATGGTTTCGCCATTGGAGGAAGCCCTGCTCACGGAGCATGAGGAATCCCGGCAGGAGCTGAATATTCAGCAGAACGCAGAGCTCACAGGACAAATCCGCCGCCAGGTGCCCCCTGCCCAGGCGAACGGCACGGCACAGGGCGTGCCCGTGCAGGAGGAAAGCCCCGCCAGCATGACCTTTAAGGAGCGCCAGCAGGAGAGAAGAAAGGCCAGAGCCGCCAGAAGAGCCAGCCCTGCGGGAAGCGCGGCTTCCTATGATATGGTGGCCGCCCTGCGGACCAGAGATGCAGAAAAGTCAAATTCCGCGGCGCCGCACAAGGAGCTGGTGAAAAAAAGCGGTGTAGACGGCAGGGTGCTGCGCTCTTTTTCCAGAGGATACCAGGAGAAGGGCATCATTAACAGGCGGCCGGCTACGGAGCAGGACAGGATCAACAAGGAAGCGGACGACAGGTTTTACGAAGATTACTGTTCTAAGGACGTGAGGCGCAGGAAGCCCCATCTGGAAAGAATAGTAAATGAGATGATCAATATCCGTTTTACTCCGCAGATGCTTACGGAGAGGTATCTGCGCGCCAATATGCGCCAGATAGCGGAGATTTCTCATAAAATGATGTGCCTGAATAATGTGATGTCGGATTCGGTCAACGCTCCCTTTTTTGAAAAGCTGGATCCCTACCGGAAGGAGGCGCTGGAAAGAAGCTTCCAGATTTTTGTTCCCTTCGAGGCCGCCCTGCTTGCGACCCTGCAAAAGCAGGGAGTGGATTTTAATTTACGGAACGGCGGATTTATTGCTGAGGAAAATAAAGAGTTCATTGAGGATGGGGAGGAAAGGGCGGACAGCGCTGTGCAGAGCTTTCAGGAGACCATCGGCGAGTATGAGCGGACAATGGCGGACTTAAAGGCAGAGCAGAAGCATCGGGTGCGGATATCGGCGTCAAGCTTCGCTGCGCAGATGGACGCCCAGGAAGCGCTTCTTGAGAGGATGAAGCCCGGGCTGGGACTTGAGGAATGGGAGGAGACCGGCCGGATGTTCAGACAATCTCACACGCTCTTTCGGTTGAATGAGCCGGATGAACAGAACCTGGCCACGGCGAAGACCCTTCTGGAGATTGACCGTCTGAGGGGGGAAAAGCCCTCTGAGGATTTATACAACCGCGCCCGCGCCCTGGCGCTGCCCCGGGTGGAGCGTATTATGGCCTGTGATGTGGACGATCTGGCCTTTCTTACAGACGAGGCGCTTATGGTCCGGAATGCGGAGATAAACGAGCTTTTCATGGACAGCATGGCGCTGAATGACCTGATGGAGATAAAACATCCCCTTGTGACCGAGGGGGGAGCAAACGGGACAGCTCCCACGCTCAGAGACGAGCTGGTGGAATACAGAAGCGATGAGTTTTTCTATAAAATATCCATGCTCCGGGGGCTTCAGGAGCGGGCCAGAGTTCTGGCCATAGACCGTGCGCTGGAGGAAAAGGATACTTCGTGGGCCGATCTGCTTACCAGACAGGAGCGCGCCGCTCTCGATGAGAAGCAGTTGGGAGACTGGACCTGGTTACACCTGAATGAGTCAGAGGGGATGCTGAAGGCGGCCCGGGAGAACAGGGCAAGGGTGATGGCTCCCGGAACGCGGGAGTTTCAGATGACCTTTTATCAGAATGCGGTGAAGATCAAAGCCAGCAATAAGCTCAGGGACGCGGGAAATCCTCTTTTGCAGGAGCTGGCTGATCTGTGGTCGGGTAAGACCATGGAGGCGGAAAGAATAAGGAAGAGGCTGAACGAGGAAAATTATTACTCGCTGAAGTATGATAAAAAGGAGCTGGCGGCAAAGATAGAAGCAAAGGAGATCAAGAACGAAAATATTGAAGAGCCTTTGTTTCGAAGCTATCTTTCCTTTATGGGAACGGAGGCCGCTCAAAAGCTTCTTACGCCTGAGACGGCCCGGGAAATGATTCTGAATCTGGGAGCTGGCGCCGGGATGTACAGGGAAGGGGAATGGAAGGAGCCTGCTCTGGACGAGAAGGGGCAGATAAAACGTAATAAGCATGGAAAGGCTGTATGGGCCAAGGCCCCTCAGATGGATGAGGCCGAGAAGGAAGAGAGGCTTGCTAAGGCCCAGGAGAAAAACGAGCGCGGCATAGCGGTTCACCGGGAGGTCATGCGGGCGCAGTTCGATATGCTTACACGCAGATATGGAAACAGGATGGAAGAAATGACTCTTGAGGAGATCATGCTTCATCAGGCTGAGATCGCGAGAGATTTTCAGGAGAATCAGCTGGCCTACCACATGGAGGACAACTACCCGGATTACCTTGATCTGACCAGGCCGGAGGATCTGCTGCTCAAAAAACGGATTGAATATTATAATTTCATTGGAGTTGCGATGACCTCCGCGATGAATTTCGTCTTTGAACCCCACGTCATGTATGAGAGCGGCCAGCAGATGCAGGACGAACTGAGAAAGGTTCTGAAGGAATCCTTCGACAGAAGCAGTCAGGAGATAAAAGAAGCCTACGAGTGGCTCACCGCAAATGACAGGGCCTTTGTCCACGGCAGAGAATGGAGTCAGGGCGTGCGTGTTCCCGGAGAAAATGAGGGGTAAAACGTAAAAATATTATGATACTGCCGGGGCCGGGGTGCGAAGCCCGCGGGGGTATCATCATATAAAAATTTTAAGGAGGAGAAAAAAATGAAGTATTCTATTGAAGGGGAAAACCTTCCCGTGCTCATCTGTGAGATGGAGAAGGGGGAAAATGTGATCTGCGAGGGAGGGGCCATGTCCTGGATGTCGCCGAATATGAAGATGGAGACCATATCCAACGGCGCCGGCAGGTCAATCGGACGTGCGTTCGCAGGAGAGGGACTGTTCCTGAACCGTTATACCGCGTTGGACCGCCAGGGTCTCATTGCCTTCTCTGCCAAATTTCCGGGCCGAATCCGCGCCTTTGAGATTGAGCCAGGCCAGGAACTGATTGCCCAGAGAACGGCGTTTCTGGCGGCTACGCCGGACGTAGAGCTGTCCGTTTATCTTCAGAAAAAGATAAGCACCGGCTTCTTTGGCGGCGAGGGCTTTGTCATGCAGCGTCTGTCGGGAGGCGGAACAGCTTTTCTGGAATTTGACGGCCATGTCATTGAGTACGAGCTTGGGCAGGGGGAACAGATGATTGTTTCCACCGGATATCTGGTAGCCATGACCGGCGGCTGCAAAATGGATATCCAGTCGGTTGCCGGAATGAAGAATAAATTCCTGGGCGGCGAAGGGCTGTTCAACACAGTGGTCACCGGACCGGGGCGTCTCTGGATGCACACGATGCCTGTCTCCAAGATGGCGAGAGTGATCTATAACCATATGCCTGCCAGCGCAAAGAGTAACTGACATATTGGATGTTGAAGTTTTTTATGGTGAACGGCAGAAATCGGCTGTCGTTCACCATAGAGAAGATATAAATACGAGGAGAATGTGAAAATGAAAAAGGACGCAGAAAAAAAAGGAGAGCCGAAGGAAGTCCGTATGCCTACGGATGATGAAATGAATGAGCTCTCAAAGGCCAGGAAAGCCTTTTCCACACTTGGCTTTGGCCTGTTTTCCATAGTGGTGATCGCTACGCTGGCGCAGCTTATCTGCGGACTGGTTTTCCGAAAATGGACTTCCACCTGGTGGG
>JAJQID010000172.1 GCA_021199405.1 Lachnospiraceae bacterium | reverse complement strand
GAAGGAGGGATTTGAACCCTCGCGCCGCTATTAACGACCTGCACCCTTTCCAGGGGTGTCCCTTCAGCCAACTTGGGTACTTCCACATAGCTAAATCCATCTGAGTCTATTCTGTTTTACCGGTCATACGAACTCTTAATGAGCGGAGAGGATGGGATTCGAACCCATGCGCCCTTCCGGACAAACGGTTTTCAAGACCGCCGCGTTATGACCGCTTCGCTACCTCTCCGAGTCCGCCATATCAACGGCAACAATTAATATAGCAAACCAGCCTCAAAAAGTCAACATGTTTTTTTACTTTTTATAGAGTTATTTTTCACATTCCATGCCTGTTTCACTCCTCTATCTCCAGCTGCTTCAGGCAAAGCCCCCGGGCCGGTGCGGTCGGTCCGGCATTCCTTCTGTCGCGGGATTCCAGGATTTCCCTTACGTGCTCCGGCTCCATACGACCATACCCCACCTCCAGAAGGGTGCCGGCAATGATTCTCACCATATTATACAGAAAGCCATTCCCGGAAACTGCGATGGTGATCTCCTTTCCTTTTCTCATCACACGAATATCCGTCACCTGGCGAACTGTGGTCTCCACCTGTGCCCCTGCAGTGCAGAAGGATTTAAAGTCATGCTCCCCGATCAGGTGCCTCGCCGCCATATTCATCCGCTCCACATCACAGGGAAAATATGTGAAATAACTGTACAGACGCTTCGTCGGGTCAGGAAAAGCGGCGTTGATAATTTTATATTCATAGGTTTTATGTGCATGGCATTTTTTCAGGTCAAAATCCGAACGGACCTCCCGGGATTCAGTAACCCGGATATCCTCCGGCAGCCTCTGGTTCACCGCGTAGCATATTTTCTCTGCAGGGATTCTCGCACCGGTATCAAAAACCGCAATATTGCACAGGGCATGAACCCCGGCGTCCGTCCTGCTGGCACCTGTCACCGTAATTTTTTCACGCAACAGTCCGGTCAGAGTCTCCTCAAGAGTCTCCTGTATTGTGACACCGTTTTGCTGCTTCTGCCAGCCGTGATACGCGGTGCCATCGTAGGCTACCCGCAGAAGCACCCTTTTCCTTTCTCCGTCCATAAAACTCCTTACCAGCGCCAAAGCTTCGCCCCGCCATGGTCCGATTGAGTGAAAAAAATGATAATCAGAAAAACCTTCCTATGAAAATATCCACCGCCATAAAAGCAAAGATCAGCAGATATGCCATCTTGTCCGTTCGGTTATAAATCAACGGGTTCATCTTAGTTCGCCCCTCGCCTCCTCTGTAACAGCGGGCCTCCATGGCCAGTGCCAGGTCGTTGGCCCGTCGAAAGGCCGAGATAAATAACGGCACCAGCAGCGGAACCAGAGCCTTTGCCTTATCCAGCAGATTTCCGCCCTCAAAGTCCGCGCCCCTCGCCTGCTGTGCTTTCATAATTTTATCCGTCTCTTCCAGCAAAATCGGAATAAAACGCAAAGCGATGGACATCATCATGGCTACCTCATGCACCGGGACCTTCAGATATTTCAGAGGTCTGAGTCCCTTCTCCATGCCATCAGTCAGCTGATTGGGCGTGGTAGTAAAGGTCATCAGAGAGGTTCCGATGATCAGCATCACCAGACGCCACCCCATGAAAACCGCTGTCCGTAAGCCCTCCCAGGTCACCTTTACGAACCCGATCTGAAAAATGACATTTCCATCCGTCAGAAACAGATTAAAAATTACAGTAATCATCAGCAGAAGGATGATGGACTTCAACCCGCGCATAATGTATTTAAAGGGAACCCTGGACAGATGGATGACCGTTGCCAGAGCAATCGTTGCAATCAGATATCCCCACACATTTTTTATCAAAAATAAGTCTACCAGAAAAAGGATTGTCCCCGCAAGCTTCACTCTGGGATCCAGCCGGTGGATCACGGAATCTGTCTGATAATATTGTCCCAGTGTAATATCCCGAATCATAACCCGCCCTTTCCGGACACTGTGCCGCCGTCTTTTTGTCCATTCTCTTTTTCTGCTGTGCTATCCGCTCCCTGAATGTTTTTTGCAGGCATGATATGATTATCGTTTCTTTCTTTTTTTTCAGACGTCATACCATCATCGCTGCAACCGTTTTTTTCAGGCATTATACTGTCATTGCCGCTCCCTGTTTCTCCAGGCGATGCCCCATATTCCCTGAGTGCTGCAGCGATATTGTCCGCCGCCGCTTCCACAGTGATCATATCTGTGTCCACATTCAGTCCCATGTTTTTCAACCCGTAAAGGGCGTACGTTACCTGAGGGGCTGCCAACCCCATCTGCTCCAGCTCCCTGTAATGACTGAATACCTCCCGGGGCTCTCCATCGTAAGCAATCTGCCCATGGTTCATCACTACAATCCGGCTCACGTACTGGGCCACATCCTCCATACTGTGAGAGATCAGGACTACTGTCATACCAGTCTTTTCTCTCAGAGAAGCTACCAGGTTTAAGATTTCCTCCCGCCCCTGAGGATCCAGCCCCGCAGTAGGCTCGTCCAGAATCAAAACACGAGGCTTCATGGCCAGAACCCCGGCAATCGCCGCACGTCTCTTCTGTCCGCCGGAAAGTTCAAAGGGAGACCATTTATAATACTCCTCACCCAGCCCCACCAGAGTCAATGCTTCCTTTGCTTCCTTCTGAGCTTCTTCCACAGACAGTCCCATGTTTTTGGGGCCAAAACAGACGTCGCTCAACACATCTACCTCGAACAGCTGATGCTCCGGATACTGGAAAACAAGCCCTACCTTCTGGCGCAGCTCTTTCATGGAAAAACCATCCGCGTAAATATTTTCTCCGTCAAAATATATCACGCCTGATGTAGCCCTGATCAGTCCGTTCAAGTGCTGTACCAGAGTAGACTTTCCGGAACCGGTATGGCCGATCAATCCAATAAACTCCCCGTCCTGTATTTCCAGATTAATATCCTTCAGAGCATGGACTACCATCTCAGTGCCCTGTCCATACTCATAATTCACATGCTCAAGCTTTAACATAACCACATATTTCTCCGTGACACAGGCATGCACTGTCTAAACAGGCACAGCCTTCGTATTCATCAGTTTTTCCAGTTCCGCCAAAAGTTCTTTTATCGTCAGAATGCCGTCAGGGAGCGCAATGCCGCGTTTTTTCAACTCATCAGCCAGCAGGGTCGCCTGGGGCAGGGTCATGTGAAGCGCTTTCAGCTCTTCAACTCTGGAAAAAACCTCCCGGGGCGTTCCCTGCATGGCGATCTGTCCCTGATCCATCACGTAAATTTTGTCTGCTTCCACAGTCTCTTCCATATAATGCGTGATAAGCAGGATAGTGATCCCTTCCACCTGATTCAGAGCTCTCACAGCCCGAATCACCTCTTTGCGCCCGCTGGGATCCAGCATGGCTGTAGGCTCATCCAGTATTATACATTTGGGATGCATGGCCAGGACGCCGGCAATGGAAACCCTCTGTTTCTGCCCGCCGGACAGCTTATTGGGGGAATATTTTCGATATTCGTACATGCCTACCACCCGCAGGCTTTCCTCCACCCTCTCCCAGATCTCTTCCGTGGGGACTCCCAGATTCTCCGGGCCAAAGCCCACATCCTCCTCCACTACCTGGCTGATGATCTGATTGTCGGGGTTCTGAAATACCATTCCCGCGCGCTGTCGAACCTCCCAGAGGTTTTCCTCTCTGGAGGTATCCAGGCCATCCACCCAGACGGTGCCGCCTGTAGGGAAAAGAATGCCGTTAATATGCTTGGCCAGAGTAGATTTTCCGGACCCGTTATGCCCCAGAATTGCCACAAAGTCCCCCTGCCTTACATCAAGCTCCACATTGTCCAGGGCACGATAATAACCTGCCTCGTTTCCTTCCTCATCCCGCACCACATAATCATATTGCAGATGTTCTGTAGTTATAATGTTTTTCATGCGCTGCTTTAATTTCATACTGTATTACCCTTTATAATAAAAAGAAAGAGGAACCAGACTCCCCGGCTCCTCTCATTCTTATTTTTGACTTATACAAGCTCTAACAGAACTTCCATAGCGCCATCGCCCTTACGGGTGCCAATCTTGACGATTCGGGTATAGCCGCCCTGACGATTGGCATATTTAGGTCCGTACTCGTCAAACAGCTTTGCGGGAAGATCCAGTTTTTTGGTGTTCCTCTTTTTGCCCTTATTGGACTCAGGAACAACAGTCACAGGATTTAAAACCTTGAGCATCTTGCGTCTGGCTACCATCCTGGAGGGCAGATCCTTTTTGATCTCCTTGTCAACGGTAGTGTATTTTGTCACCTTTTTGCCGTCCACAACCTCCTTCACACGCTTACCGTCCTTATCTCTCTCCGGAACCTTTGCGGCCACGGTAACGGTCTCGTAATTGTCCTTTTCCTTTACAGCTAACGCGATCAGGCCGTCAACGATCTTCGCTACTTCCTTGGCCTTCGCCTCAGTGGTAACAATCTTACCGTTGGCGATCACTGCAGTCACCTGATTTCTCAGCAGAGCTTTTCTCTGTGAGGATGTTCTTCCTAATTTTCTGTATCCGGACATGTATTGCCTCCTTCACTCATGGTGCATCCCTCCACGCCAATGGCCTTACTGGAAGGGTGTATTTTTATTCCATTATGAAATCACCTGCGGCGCACTTCGGTCTTATCCTGCGGGCGTATCATCTCTTGAATCTATTCTGTTATTCTTCAGAATCACTGAACTGCAGACCAAGCTCCTTGATCTTTGCCTGTACCTCTTCCAGTGACTTACGGCCCAGGTTGCGGACCTTCATCATATCCTCAGGAGTCTTATTGATCAGCTCCTGCACAGTGTTGATGCCGGCGCGCTTCAGGCAATTGTAAGAACGAACTGACAGCTCCAGCTCGTCGATACTCATCTCCAGCAGCTTCTCACTCTCGCTGTCCTCTTTCTCGACCATAACCTCCGCAGTCTTCGCATTCTCGGAAAGGTCAATGAAAAGGCTCAGGTGCTCGCTCAGTACCTTTGCGGCAAGGCTGACAGCCTCATCAGGCGCCAGCGTACCGTTGGTATTCACATCCAGCGTCAGCTTGTCGTAATCTGTCTGCTGACCAACACGGGTATTCTCCACTGTCACATTCACACGTTCTACAGGAGTGTAAATGGAATCAATGGCCAACACGCCGATGGGCAGATCATCGCTCTTATTTTTCTCCGCGCTGATATAGCCTCTTCCTTTGTTGATGGTCAGTTCCATGAACAGCTTGGTATCCTTACCGCTCAGAGTTGCGATGGTCTGATCCGGATTCATGATCTCAATGTCCTGATCCACCTGAATATCGGATGCTTTTACAACGCCTTCACCGGTATAATCAATAATCGCAGTCTTGGCCTCAGAGGTCTCGCTGTTGTTCTTGATTGCGAGGCTCTTAATGTTCATGATGATTTCTGTCACATCCTCCTTGACGCCGGGGATGGAGCTGAATTCGTGCTGAACGCCTTCAATCTTAATGTGCGTCACTGCTGCACCAGATAAAGATGAAAGCATAATTCTTCTTAAGGAGTTGCCCAGAGTAATCCCATACCCTCTTTCCAGTGGTTCTACTACGAATCTCCCGTACTTTTTGTCTTCAGAGATTTCTGTTACCTCAATATTTGGTCTCTCAAAATCAAACACTGTATGTCCTCCTTTTTGAACTTTTTGATGCACTAAAACTGCTTATTACTTGGAATACAACTCGACGATCAGCATCTCGTTTACCGGTACATCAATCTGTTCTCTGGTAGGAAGCGCTTTCACAGTACCCTTTAAGGAATCAATATCTACATCCATCCACTCCGGGGTCAGTCTGCCGCCGGTCACCTCAACGATCTCCTTATATCTGGTCAGGGACTTGGATTTCTCTCTGATCTCGATCACGTCACCGGCCTTGACACGGTAGGATGGGATATTCACACATTTGCCGTTTACCAGCACATGCTTGTGGTCGACGATCTGTCTCGCCTCACGGCGGGTACGCGCAAAATTCATCCGGAACACCACATTGTCCAGACGGCTCTCCAGCATGATCATCAGGTTTTCACCGGTCATGCCCTTCATTCTGTCGGCTCTCTCGTAATAGTTGCGGAAGGGCTTCTCCAGTACGCCATAGATGAACTTCGCCTTCTGCTTCTCTCTCATCTGGGTACCGTACTCACTCACCTTTTTGCCCGCTCTCGCGAAACGTCTCTTGGATTTTTTGTCATAGCCAAGTACGCTCGGCTCGATGCCCAGCGCACGGCACTTTTTCAAAACCGGAGTGCTGTCTACTGCCATTTTAAATTTGTCCTTTCAGA
>JAJQID010000060.1 GCA_021199405.1 Lachnospiraceae bacterium | reverse complement strand
GGATCAATCATGGCGAGATGCCAGACCTGCGTGGCGGCCGGGACTCTGACTTTTTCTTTGCGGCGCAGGAAACCAATGAGGCTGCCGCTGATCTGGTGGTAAAATACTGCACGCAGAACCTGCCTCGCTATTATCACGCGGACGCTTTCCGTGATATTCAGGTGCTGACGCCTATGCAGCGCGGTGTCTGCGGCGCGGCAAATTTAAATCAGCTTCTGCAGGAAGCCATGAACCCGACTAACATTTTCCTGAAGCGCGGCGGCACACAGTATCGACTGCACGATAAGGTGATGCAAATCAAAAATGATTACGATAAGGAAGTCTTCAATGGGGACATCGGGATTGTTGTCCGTGTGGATACTGAGGACGGAGAACTCATTGTTGACTTCGATGGTCGTGAAGTGACCTATGATGTGACGGAGCTGGACGAGCTGGTGTTAGCCTATGCCACGACAATCCATAAGGCACAGGGCTCTGAATATTCTATCGTAGTTATGCCATTCACAATGAGCCATTATGTCATGCTGCAGCGTAATCTGCTGTATACCGGCGTCACGCGGGCAAAAAAGATTCTGGTGCTGATTGGTGAGAAAAAGGCAATCTCTTATGCGGTCAGGAATGAGACGACTACATCGAGGAACACGAAACTGGCAGAAAGGTTGCGCGATACTACCGCCACTCCCGCTGTCAATCGCCAATCTTCTGATATGGGACAGCTTCTGAAAACTGCAAGTATTCAGCGATCCGGACGGCAAATTCAGAATACCGGAAGAAACAGGGGCACATATTTCCCGGATCAGAGTGCCGAGACCCTGATGGTCGCAGAACCGCCCATGCAGTACGGCAGCAGCAACCTGTTCGACCGCCTCGCCCAATCGAAATTCCGGAGCAGTTTTTCTCTGCAAGCAAATGACAGAGCTTATGTGAAGGAAAAAGGGATGGACACGATCCGTTCTCATGCGCAGGATTTTGTGAGCAAACGCCTCGCTCCGGCAGAGCCTGCAAATGATGGGAAACAGACGCCCATGAAGGGACATCCTGTGTTCATCGCCCAGCACGCTACTGCCACCTGCTGCAGGAGCTGCTTGGAGAAATGGCACAGAATTCCAAAAGGCGCTGAACTGACGGCGGAGCAACAGGAATATGTGGTAAACGTGCTGATGGAGTGGATCGAGAGACAGATGAGGTAAAACAAATGAACAACCAGCTTTTACAGGGTGCTTACATAGACTGGGGCAAAATCGGTGAGTACAGCTATCTCAGAAAGATCGAGGCATTGACAGGTCTGGATTACATTGAATTCCGGAAGCCGGTCACATTCTTTGTAGGAGAAAACGGAAGTGGAAAATCCACTCTGCTGGAGGCGATTGCAGTTGCCTGGGGTTTCAATCCGGAAGGCGGTACGAAGAACTATCGGTTTTCCACCTACGATTCGCATTCAGAACTGTGTGACGCGATACGCCTTTCCAGATCGCCTCGAAAGGCTGGCTGGGGCTACTTCCTTAGGGCTGAAAGCTTCTACAATGTGGCGACACAGGAAGAAGAATATTCAAAAGGCCCGTTCGGTGCTCCATCCGATGAACTGCATAAGAGATCGCACGGGGAGAGTTTCCTGCTTATTGCACAGGAACAATTTAAACCAAATGGATTGTACATCCTCGATGAGCCGGAGGCAGCGTTATCCCCACAGCGACAGTTGACGCTTCTATTGGAGATTGCAAACTGCTCGAAAGAAGACTCTCAGTTTATCATAGCAACACACTCTCCAATCCTGCTGGGTATACCTGATGCGGAAATACTCTCTTTTGATGATGGACAGATTCACCCCTGCAGTTATGAGGATACGGACAGCTATCAGGTCACGGAGATGTTTATCAATAACCGAGAACAACTGCTGAGGAGGCTTTTGACCGAATCTTCGGAAAGGAATAACGGATGACGAAACCTATAGATTTGTCTATACCTGCTAAAGTGAAATATATTGGGGAAAGAAGCAACAGGTATACGACGCATTTTTTATCGAATATTGGGAAGGCGAAAGAACGAGCCTGCATGTCAGAGGAGATGACGGTAAAATCACGGATTTTAATGCACTTGCTGATTTTCTTGTGCTTGAAGATAAAGGAAATGTTCTTAATTTCTGTGAGGCCAGAGTCAAATGCGTTTCGGATGCTTTTCCAGACAAGATTATTGGTGTTACAAAAGGGAAAGAGTATCCAGCAATTGGGAGAGATAAGGATGGCATGTATCTGGTTATGGATAATTCCTATTGCTGCTATTTCTATCCGCCGGAATATTTTGAAATTGTGGATGACGAGTATGGTATACTGAAAGAGCAAAGTGTGTATTACAGCTACAACGGTAGTAAGGCCAAACGAGAAAATATCTGATTGCTGGGGAGGTATAAAACATGGGCGAGATTATAAAGATTGATGCTGCTGAAATAGAAAAAAATGTTCATACAGAAAATAATTTAATTGAAATTACGAATGGAATATTGTTTGATACGCGCGCTAACCTGAAGGGTAAAGATGTGGTCAGTATGCCGATTGCAGGGCTTGCCGGTCTGGGGGCAGGTATAGCGTCATTGCTTCCGGCTATGCGTACAGTGACGCAATCTACATCTTTTAATACAGATGGGCTGTTCCGCCTGGCAGACGCGAAGGTTGGAGATGCTCTAAAAGCGGCCAGAGATGGTAATTTCTGGGGAGCCAAGACGACCGCAGAAGGTGCATCGAAGCTGGCAAAGTTTCAGTCGGTTGACGAGCTTACAGCATCAACGACAAATATAATGCCGATTAACCCTGCCACTATGATGATGGCGGTTGCACTGTTTTCGATTGAACAGCAGCTGGACAATATTACCGAGATGGAAAAGCAGATTCTCTCATTCCTGGAAAATGAGAAAGAGGCTGAAATAGAAGCAGATGTAGAGATGCTGGTAGACCTCATCAAAAAATATAAGCTTAACTGGAACAACGAGCATTTCGTGGCCAGTAATCATAAGATAGTACTGGATATCCAGAGAACGGCCAGAAAGAATATGAATTCCTATCGGAAGAATATTGCTGATATTCTTGATGCAAAACAGTTTATTAATTCTCAGGCAAAGGTAAACACAAGGCTCAGAGACGTACAGAGAAAATTCAAGTATTACAGATTATCGCTCTATACATTTTCCCTGGCGTCCCTTCTGGAAATTATGCTGGGCGGCAACTTCTCAGAGGAATACATATCCGGTATCGAGAATGAAATCCGAAGTCTCTCGGATGTGTACAGAGATTTGTTCAGCCAGTGTTCTGTATATTTGGAGAGAATGAGCGACTCTGCAATAGAAACCAATGCGATGAAAGGTATTGGAACTGCAGGCAAAGCCATAGGGAAATTTATCGGAAGTGTTCCTGTTATTAATAAAGGACCTGTAGATGAATTTCTGCAGGATAAAGGAGAAAAACTGAATGATAATGCTGCAGATGCTGAGAAAAAATCAGTCAGAGAATTTGCATCTGTATCGAATCCCGGAACGTCCATTTTCACTGAACAGATGGATAAAATGATTCAGATTTATAATCACACCTCACAGATTTATTTCGATAAAGACAGAATTTATTTGACTGCCTGAAATAAATCGACAAGGTTTTCAATCGTTAGATTTGGAAAGAACGGCGAAAATACGGCCTTTCCAAGGAATACACAGACAATATGAGATTCCTTCCCATCTAAAGGCCAGCTGGTTCTGAGCTCAGAGCACTTCATGCGATTGACCACCCCTTCATAAAAAGAAATTTTATACCACAAGTATAATGACAATCCCTGAAAAATAGGTTATAATGCGCTCAGAAACAGGAAAAGGGCTTCAAAAGTCCGGAAAGGAAAGAACAATGGCAGTCAACTTTTTATATTATGGGAAGAAAACCGCTTCCCATAATGCTCCAGAATCTGACGATTCTGTCGCTAACTTATCGGGTGAGAGTACGCAAGCGTCCTCTCCTTCCGATAAGTTATATTACAGGAACCTGCTGAAGCAGAACCCTGTAATCAGATTAGCGGGGCTGGCGCCCCTTTTCTCGGAAGTTGCTGTCGCAACTTGCGAGAAGCTTTATTACCTTAGTGATGAACGACATGAGCCGGCGCTGGATAAAAAACAGGGTCTTGATTTGATGCGTCCATATAGGGTAAGAAAAAGTCGATTGAGATGGGATATTGTATGATTGCCTGCTGAGTGAATATCGCAGGTTACATATATTTCATGAGAACCGCTTATCCTGTATGGGGTAGGCGGTATTTTTTGCGCGAGTAGCGAGGAAAGCAGACAAGTGCGCTTGCGTACTTGGATGTTTGACGAGCACCGCGTTCAACGAGGCGTAAGCCGTGTGAACCTCATTAGCTCAGCGGAAGATCACTCCGTTCTCCGCTCCGCTTCGGTCCGCGCTAAACGGACGTCCACTGGATGTCCAGCGCCTTTTAACTGGGGAGCCATGGGTTCAAATCCCATATGGGGTATTCATACGGAACTGTCAGGAGAAAAGGAGGAGCAGATAAATGCTGGAGATTAAAGGAAAAGTAAATACAGCAGTATGCTATGCGAAAATCATTGAGGATGAGGCTATTGAGCAGATCCGCAGAATGTGTGACCAGGAATTTACCAGAGACAGCCGAATTCGTATTATGCCTGATGTTCATGCGGGAAAAGGCTGCACAATCGGTACGACTATGACGGTTGTGGATAAAGCAGTTCCCAATATTGTCGGCGTGGATATTGGGTGCGGTATGTACACGGTTAATCTGGGGAAAGCAGCGATTGACTTTGAGAAGCTTGATGAGGCAGCTCATTATATTCCATCTGGGATGAATGTGTGGGAAGGCAGACAGGAACGATTTGATCTGACGGAACTGCGCTGCTACAGAAATCTGAAAGATACGAAACGACTGGAGCGAAGCCTGGGGACTCTGGGCGGCGGCAATCATTTCATCGAAGTAGATCAGGCTCAGGACGGCACCAATTATCTGGTCATCCACTCCGGGAGCCGCAATCTGGGAAAACAGACTGCCGAGCTGTACCAGCAGCTTGCGATCGACCTGAATAAAGGGAAAGAAACTTATTTCCAGGAGCGTGATGAAATTATCCGTACTTACAAAGAGGCAGGAAGAAGAAAAGAAATACAGGCAGCACTGAAGGCAATTTCATGGAGTGCGAGAGAAACGACGGTTCCGGAGGAACTGTGCTGGCTGTACGACTCTTATTTTGAAGATTACCTGCATGATGTGGAGATTTGTCAGGCATTTGCCAGAAGGAACCGGGAAAAGATGGCGGAAATGATTCTGGAAAGAACCGGTATGACCGGCACAGATGCTTTCCACACCATTCATAATTATATTGATACGGAAGAGATGATTCTGAGAAAAGGAGCAATCGCGGCACATGAAGGTGAGCGGGTGCTGATCCCAATCAATATGAAAGATGGAAGCATTCTGGCGACAGGCAGGGGCAATGCAGAGTGGAATTTTTCCGCACCCCATGGTGCAGGCCGTCTGATGTCACGCAGAAAAGCAAAAGAAACACTTTCGATGGAGGATTACCGTCATTTGATGGAAGGGGTATACACCACTTCTGTCAATGAAGCGACACTGGATGAAGCGCCGATGGCATACAAATCTCTGGATGATATCATTGATGTGATCCGGGACTCTGTGGACGTGATTGATGTACTGAAACCGATTTATAATTTTAAGGCATCTGACTGACTGAGGACGATTCTGTTCCGGTAGACGGAGAAAGCCCCTCGCTGCGTCTACGCTACCGCTCCGGTCGGTGCTTAACGCCTGCCACTGGCAGGCAGGATTATCTGTGAAGGACCTGCAGGATATTTTCGGCTTTTCCACACCGCAGGCACTGTACAAGTGGCAGCACGGGACGGCACTGCCAACGATTGACAACATGGTAGTGCTGGCCGCTGTGTTTGGCGTAAAGGTGGATGATATTCTGGTAATTGCAGATGATAATGTTATTGTCAGTGCATAAGAGAAACGGAGCGGATGATATTTATCCGCTCCAGATATAGCTCCGTGGTCTAAGTAGACGCTGCCGGTTCCAGCAGCCCATCGTTTCTTCAGCATTGCGTTTATGTGCCACAAATTCAAAAAAATTCTTGATTTGTGGCATATAAACCTCGATTATGCTAAATCAAAGACTTCTCAGCAGGAAAGCCATATATAGTGGCAGGGTCAGTATTTGTCCGTTACGACCCACATTGTAATCTCCCAGTTTAATGGCCTGCTGTACATGATATTTTTCAGGATGCTGCAGGATGGTTT
>JAJQID010000179.1 GCA_021199405.1 Lachnospiraceae bacterium | reverse complement strand
GATAGGAAGAAGAGGAAGAGAGATTTTCAGTGTTCGGTTTTGAGGGTACAATGTATCTATTTGTATACAATAACCACTCGCCACTGGCCCGTTGGTCAAGCGGTTAAGACATCGCCCTTTCACGGCGGTAACAGGGGTTCAATTCCCCTACGGGTCACTATTCCTCAATAGCTCAATGGTAGAGCACTCGGCTGTTAACCGAGTTGTTGCAGGTTCGAGCCCTGCTTGGGGAGTTTCTTACCAGAAAATCCCGCGTTCGTCGAATGCGGGATTTTTTGTGTGGGAGTAGCAGGACGGACGGTGCGGGAAGGATTTTGAAAAAGTGCTTGCATTTCACAGAAAATCATGATAACATATAGTTTGTCGCTGAGATTGCAGGTGGCAATGCATGGACCTTTAGCTCAGTTGGTTAGAGCAACCGGCTCATAACCGGTCGGTCCTGGGTTCGAGTCCCCGAAGGTCCACTCAATATAATATCTGGCCTGGTGGCTCAGTTGGTTAGAGCGCCGCCCTGTCACGGCGGAGGTCGTGGGTTCGAGCCCCATCCGGGTCGTTTTACAGCACAGGGACAGTTTATTTCTATTGAGTGTTCAGCTTGAGCAAATGGAAATTTTTGAAGCTGTCTGCATTTTATATTTGCCGGCGTGGCGGAACTGGCAGACGCACAGGACTTAAAATCCTGCGAGGCTAAACCCCTCGTACCGGTTCGATCCCGGTCGCCGGCACTGTATAGAGAGCGGAGATACTTTCATGTATCTCCGCTTTTTTTTGTGGACAGCTTTCTTCAGGGATAATTTAAGGTGAAGCCTTACGCGAAAATATGGTAATTCTTTTGCGTGACTAAATGGTGACATGGTAAAAATTTTATTGAGGTATACTTTACCATAAGTTACTAAAGAGTCACATGGAGAATTACGAATGGCCGAGCAAAAGATTATATTGGACATTCCTATGGGGGAGAATATTAAAAAGCTCAGACAGGAAAAGGGAATGAAGCAGACGGATGTCATTACGCAGATGCAGCTGCATGGCAGTATCATGTCCCGAAGTACGCTGGCAAATATTGAGACCTGTCGGAGAAATATCAAGGCCAGTGATCTGACGATTATGAAGGAAGTTTTTGATACGGATTACGATTCATTTTTTGAGACAAAACAGGAAGAGAAATAAAAGAAAATCCTCTTTTACAGTGCGGAAAAATATGATACTATGAAACAGGCAAATGCGGATTGCAGAAAACGCGGCTGCCTGTTTTTTGTTTTTTGGAGGTGCGTATGGACAAAACGCGAATCCTGCTTTTGGGAGATCTGCATGGAAATATGACGGCTACGCTGGCGATGGAGCAGGAGATTGAGAACCTTTCACCGGATGAGGTCTGGTTTCTGGGAGACGCGGTGGGCAAGGGACCGGAGAACGCACAGACCTGTGACTGGGTGCGGGAGCACTGCCAGTATTTTGTGGGCGGCAACTGGGACTATGGCATTGCGGGGGACTGGGATGCGAAGTTTTATCAACATCAGCTGGGAGAGGAGAGGCTGAAGTGGCTTCGGGAGCTTCCACTGGAGCTGGAGCTGACTGTCAGCGGCATCTGCTTCCGGGTGTTTCATGGACGCCCTGTGACGCCGCAGTTTCAGGGATATACTGCGGAAGAGATTATTTCCGGATATTTTCAGGCCAATGGAAAGACCTACGGAGGGTTGATTTCCGCGGATACTCACCGTCCGTATATCCGGTCGCTGCAGGCAGGATATGTGCTCAACACCGGCAGTGTGGGCAACAGCCATGGAGTGGCGAAGGCTCATGCACTTTTGATCGAGGGCGTAAAGGACAGTCTCAGGGAGGCTCCCATCACCTTTTCCGTTCTCAGTGTGCCATACGATAATGAAGCGGAGGCGACAGTGGCCATGAGGTATCCGGATATGCCCAGACAGGAAGCGTATATCAGTGAAATCCGCACCGGAGTCTATTCAAAGTGGGGATTGTGAAAAACGAGTTGCTGTGAGTGATAACAAAACGGACATGTCCGCTGACGTAAAATACAGATATTGATATTCGGACGGCGGGAAATGGCGGTCCGGGAAACGGAGGAGAGTATGTTTTCAGAGCAATGTTATGAATGGGGAAGTAAAAGATCGGCCATCAGGGAGCTGTTTGAGTACGGAAAGCAGCGGGCGGCCGTGGTTGGGGAGGAGAATGTGTATGATTTCAGCCTGGGGAATCCCACAGTGCCGGCACCTGATGAGGTAGGAGAGGCCATCAGGGATATTCTGGCAACAGAGACCTCCATCCAGATTCACGGTTATACCTCGGCGCAGGGGGATGCAACGGTCAGAAAGGCCATTGCGGATTATCTGAATCAGACCTATGGCACTCATTTTCATCAGGACAATTTTTATATGACCTGCGGAGCAGCCGCATCCCTGTGCATTACCTTTCACGCTCTGGTGGAATCGCCGGAGGACGAAATCATTGCCATTGCGCCCTATTTCCCGGAATATAAGGTGTTTGTGGAAGGCTCCGGCGCGAAATTTGTGATGGTGGAGCCGGATATGGAGAATTTTCAGATAGACCTTGCGTCTTTGGACAAGGCTGTCAATGAGCACACCCGGGCGGTCATCGTCAATTCCCCCAATAATCCCTCCGGGGTGGTGTATACGGAGGAGACCATTGAGAAGGTGGCGGCTTTGCTGAATGAAAAGGCGTCAGAATTCGGACATCCGGTTTATCTGGTCACCGATGAACCCTACAGGGAAATTGTCTATGACGGCATTCAGGTCCCCTTTGTGACGAAATATTATAAGGATACAATTGTGTGCTATTCCTACAGTAAATCCCTGTCCCTGCCGGGAGAAAGAATCGGTTATATTCTGGTGCCGGATGAGGCTGCGGAGAGCCGTCGGCTGTATTTGTCCGTCTGCGGCGCCGGGCGGAAGCTTGGCTATGTGTGCGCGCCCAGCCTGATGCAGCAGGTGGTGGCCCGCTGCCAGGGTAAGGTGGGAGACATTAACGCTTATAAGGAAAACCGGGACATTCTGTATGATGGCCTGAGAAAGCTGGGCTATGAGTGCGTTCATCCGGATGGTGCTTTTTATATGTTTGTAAAGGCCTTTGGAGGGGATTCCGAGGCGTTCTGTGAGAAAGCAAAGGAGTTTGATCTGCTGCTGGTGGCAGCGGATGGGTTTGGCTGCCCCGGATATGTGAGGGTTTCCTACTGCGTGGACAAGGAGATGATTGAAAGATCTCTTGGAGCCTTCGCGAAGCTGGCTGAAGCATATAGATAAAAAATACAGGATATGCGAAGGTGATTTCACTGGGAAAAAGAGAGGCCTGCGAAAAGGATTGAAGGATTCTTTTCGCGGGCTTTTATAATGGAATGAATGCGTCATTTCACAGGAGAATCCGCTGTGTCATTTTGCTGATAGGACTGAATGATATACCGCACAGATGTTATCGCCAGAATCCCCACGGCAATGCCCATGGCTGCCAGAACAGTATCTGTGCCGTAAGCGGTAAAGGCGTCCTGATCCTGCTGCACCAGGCTCCGCATAGTATAAAAAAGGGAACCGCCGGGCACCAGGGGCATAATGTGAGACATGAGAAACAGTGTGGTGGGAGCCTTGCGCCACCTGGCGTAAATTTCCGCCAACCCGGTGCAGAACATGGCAGCCGCCATATTGGCGATCAGCGTGGAGGCTGTGAAATGCATCACCATAAGATAGATGCAGTAGCCTATGGCGGACCCTGCCGTCACGTACGGGATTTTGTCCCTTCTCAGATTAAAAAGCAGAGCGAAGCCGACAGAGCCCAGGGAAGCGCTTATAATCTGAATGACATAAGATAACATGGCTGCCTCCTATACCTGAAAAATCATCATGGAAAGCACAAAGCCGCAGGCGATGAATACCGCGATCAAAAGGCTGTTGACAAGCTTCAGTGTGCCGGAGACAATATCCCCGGTCATCAAATCCCGCAGAGAGTTGGTCAGAGCCAGACCGGGGATCAAAAGCATCACATTGCCGATCATGATCATGTCCATCTGAACCGGGATGGGAGAAATATGCAGCAGACAGGCTCCCACGCCGCAGGCAAAGGCCAGAATAAAGATGCGGATGAGCTGATTGTCCAGTCGTCGGTCCACATTTTTTTTCAGAAAAAAAATGCAGACAGCAATGAGCCCGCTGCAGATAGCGTCCAGCCAGGAGCCGCCGAACATGACGGCAAAAAAAGAGGCGGACATGATATAACCCAGCAGAAGCTTATAAGGGCCGGGTGTTTCCTGCTTGATTATGGCGATGCGTTCACAGATTTCCTCATATTCCGGGTGGTGGGAACAGATGTACCGGGACAGAGTATTCAGATCCTCCAGAACGGAGAAATCATTGGTGGTGGAAAGAACGCGCCGGGTCTGGGTGATAATGGCGGGGCACCCCTCCTCGTGGTCGCAGCCGCTGATATCCATACTGACAAAAATTGCGTTCATGTAGGAGGTTACGTCCACCCGGCAGTCGTAATAGCTGTGGCAGATACGGCTGATGGTGTCCTCTACCCGGACGGTTTCCACACCGCTGATTAACATTTCTTCTCCGATATCCAGCGCTGAGCGCACAACAAGTTCGGGGTTCATGGGAATTCTCCGTTATTTCAGGGGGTAAATATTTCAGAGTCTGGAAGCCTTCGATTGAGGCAGTTTCCTGTAAAAGCTTCAACATAAAAACGACCGGTTGAAAACACAACCGGCCGCGATACGTGCGTTAGAGGATTCGAACCCCCGGCCTTTTGGTCCGTAGCCAAACGCTCTATCCAGCTGAGCTAAACGCACATATTTGCAAGGTCTCCCTCACAGCAACATTATATTAGTACAATTATTTTTGTTTGTCAACTGGAAAATTAAATGAATTTTTTCTAAAGACTTGGGCTGTGTGATTGACCGAAAGGGAAGGCGTGTATATAATGTCTTTAAAGGACAGCAGGAAAGCAAATTTGAAAATAAGGCTTCCTGAGTCGTTGCCTGTCAAAAATGGAGAGTTTATTTCATGACGAAACAGGAATTTATCAATCATCTTCAGAATTCATTGCGCGGGCAGGTTCCTGAGGGCGTAGTGCGGGAAAACGTCAGCTACTACGAGCAGTATTTTGAAAATCAGCGCACTCAGGGTGTTTCGGAGGAAACAGTCTGTGAGAGGATCGGCTCACCGAACCTGATCGCCAGAAGTATTATTGAGGCGGAAAAGCATGAGACGGATTCCTTCAGAGAGGATGAGGCAGAATTGATCGACGATGGCAGTCCGAGTGGCGGCACTCATTTTTCTGTGCATGCCAGGCGCATGCCGGGCTGGCTTAGGGTGGTGATGTCGATTCTGATCGTGATTTTTATTTTCTGGCTGGTGTTCAACATGTTCAGGATCCTGATTCCACTGATAGTGCCTCTGGTGCTGATTGTGTTCGCGTACAGGATGATCAAAAAATTTATCGCGGGAGCTTAGCGTACCCTCCTGAAAATCTGAACCTGAGGATCAGGAGACTGGGAATGAGCATAATATGGTGAACGACAAAAATATTTTTTCGTTCACTATATTTTTTGGAAACGGGAGTATAAAATGCTTTCCCGGGGACATACTACCATTGTAAATCAAATTTATAGGAGGTAGGCAAAATGTCCAACCAGGAAAATTCAAACTATGAGAATCAGCAGAATAAGCAGGAGAACAGCTCTAAGAACAGTTCCAAAAATTCTCAGGACAGGAACCAGGAGAAGAACAGTTCTTCCCAGCAGAGCAGCAAAAACTGCAAGTAATTGGGTGTAAAAGACACGAAGATTATAAAACAGAACAGTTACTAAGGCGGGGGCGTCCGAAAGGGCGCCCCTTTTGTGGCTATGTGGCTGTGAATAGTGATTTTTGTATTCAAATAAAAACATTGACAGATTTTCCGCGGATTTGTATTATTAATAGGATGAAAAAGATGGAACTGATGGCTCCCTGCCACTTTGGCATGGAGTCCGTATTAAAAAAAGAAATTACAGATCTGGGCTACGATGTGACAGAGGTATCCGACGGGAGAGTGACCTTTGAGGGAGATGAGGAGGCTCTGTGCAGGGCGAATATTGGCCTGCGGACGGCGGAACGGGTGCTTCTGAAGGTCGGAAGCTTCCCTGCTCAGACCTTTGAGGAGTTGTTTCAGGGGACGAAGAGTCTGCCATGGGAGGACTATATTCCTGCAGAGGGGAGGTTTTGGGTGACCAAGGCAGCCAGTGTCAAGAGTAAGCTGTTCAGTCCCTCCGATATCCAGTCCATTATGAAAAAAGCCATGGTGGAGCGTCTGAAGGAGGTCTACGGCATCTCCTGGTTTTCGGAGACGGGAGCGGACTATCCGGTGAGAGTTTTCCTGTATAAGGATCAGGTCAGCGTGGCGCTGGATACCACAGGGGAAAGCCTGCATAAGCGAGGTTATCGGAAGTTCGCGGCGAAAGCTCCCATCGCGGAGAATCTGGCGGCGGGGCTGATGGAACTGACGCCCTGGAGAAGCGACAGAATTCTGGTGGATCCGTTCTGCGGCAGCGGTACCTTTCCCATAGAGGCGGCCATGATGGCGGCCAATATGGCGCCGGGCATGAACCGGCATTTCCTGGCGGAAAGCTGGCCCAATCTGCTTCCAAAGCGCTACTGGAAGGACGCTTTTGAGGAAGCGAAGGAGGAAGCAAGCCTGAAGGTGGACACCGATATCCAGGGGTACGACATAGATCCGAAGATGGTGGAGATCGCCAGAGCCAATGCAAAGGCGGCGGGGGTGGACGGACTGATTCATTTTCAGGTCAGACCGGTCAGCCAGCTCAGCCACAGCAAAAAGTACGGTTTTATTATCACCAACCCGCCCTACGGCGAGCGCCTGGAGGAAAAGGAGGCTCTCCCCGCGCTGTATCGGGAGCTGTGGGAGAGGTATCAGAGGCTTGACAGCTGGAGCCTGTACTTTATCACCTCCCTGGAGGATGTGGAAAAGATCATGGGACGCAGGGCGGACAAAAACCGCAAGATTTATAACGGCATGATCAAGACCCGATTTTACCAGTACATGGGGCCAAAGCCGCCCAGAAGAGGCAGGGAAGAAAACGGAGAGGGGAAACCGGCGGAGAAAGCAAAGAATTGCTGAGATTGGTGAATGAGCTGATGAGATATTGCAGAAAAAGCCGGAGAACGGAAACGGATGGAAGGACAAAAATTGATAGACAGAATCATTTTCGCAACGGAAAATCCCGGTAAAATCCGGGAGGTGAAGGCTATTCTGGCGGATCTGGGGCTGGAGATCCTTTCCTTAAAGGAGGCCGGGCTTACTACCAATGTGGCGGAGACCGGAGACAGCTTTGAGGCCAACGCGATTCTGAAGGCAAAGGCCGTAGCGGCGGATGACCATGCCATTGTCATGGCGGATGATTCCGGCCTGGAGGTGGACGCATTGGGCGGTGAGCCTGGAATCTACAGTGCCAGGTACCTGGGAGAGCATACCTCCTACCGGATCAAAAATCAGACAATCATTGACCGGCTGGCGGGAAAAACCGGGGAGGAACGAAGTGCCAGGTTCGTCTGCGCAATTGCGGCCCTGCTGCCGGACGGGACGCTTCTGACCTCCCGGGGCACGATTGAGGGTCAAATTGGGTATGAGGAGAGGGGCGAGGGCGGTTTCGGCTATGATCCCATTTTCATGGTGCCGGAGCTTGGCTGTTCCACAGCGGAGCTTTCTCCGGAAGAGAAAAACGCTGTCAGCCACCGGGGCAGGGCACTTGCTGAGATGAAAGAGAAACTTCGGGGGATCTTATGAGAGTTTTGATCTGCAGTGACAGTCATGGCAGACATGCCGGTCTGATCGGGGCAATTGAAAAAGAGAAACCGTTGGATATGGTCATTCACTGCGGCGACATAGAAAACGGCGAACCGTTGATTAAAGAAGCGGCAGGGTGCCATCTGGAGGCCGTGACCGGCAATAATGATTACTTCAGTGATCTTCCGTCGGAGACAGTGTTTGTGCTGGGGGGCAAGAAGGTCTGGCTGACTCACGGGCACAATTATTTTGTATCGCTGGGCATTGAGCGGCTGAAGGAGGAGGCTGTCAGAAAAAAGGCGGATGTGGTGATGTTCGGACATACCCACAGACCCTTCCTGGAGGAAGAAGACGATATTCTTTTCATCAATCCGGGGAGCATCAGCTATCCCAGACAGATTCCCCGCAGATGTAGCTATGTGATGCTTACCATCGACGCCAATGACCGCTGGAAGCTGGAGCAGAAGTTTGTGACATGAATAAAATATGATGAGATGGATCAGAAGGAGGCTCTGAAAGGGCCTCCTTTTTTGCTTGACATATTTGTCTAACAATGTTAGACTAACAATGTCTAATGAAATTAGACAGGATAATTTTGTTGCAGGATTGATTGCGTGAGGCGCCGGATGTCCGGGGGATATCTGCTCAGCATGGATTATTGTGAAGCGATGGTCAGAGAGCGGAGCAATCGATTTTTATCTATGAACATGTTTGTTTTGGAAAGGAGAATCCCTGTGGAAAAATACAGGCTTGGAGAGATGGAACAGAAATTCGCGGAGCTGATCTGGGAGAGGGAGCCCATCGGCTCAGGGGAACTGGCGAAGCTGGCGGAGGCGGAGTTTGGCTGGAAGAGGACGACCACCTACACGATGCTGAAGCGTCTCTGCGTCAGGGAATTGTTTGCCAACAAGGGCGGAACGGTGACGGCGCTGGTGACCAGGGAGGAATTTCAGGCGGCCAGGGGGGAGCTTTTTCTGGAGGAAAATTTTGACGGCTCTCTGCCCATGTTTCTGGCGGCGTTTTCGAAGAGAAAGAAGCTGAGCGGCGAGGAGGTGAAGGAACTGAGGAAGCTGATAGAGGAATATGAGGACGACAGGACGGAGGATGCGTGATAACAGTGAGGCAGCTGAAGTAATATAAGCGAGATAACAGTGATAAGTTTGAGACGCTGTGCCGGACCGGGAAAAATGCGAATATCGTGAGCACAGATGAAAGACGGGGGAAAAGAAATGCTGGAAAATATTTTTATTGAGATTCTGAATATGAGCCTGACGGCCAGTGTGGTGATTCTGGCGGTCTGTGTCTTTCGCCTTTTTCTGAAAAGAGCGCCCAAAATCTTTTCCTATATTTTATGGGCGGTGGTGCTGTTTCGGCTGCTTTGTCCTGTTTCCTTAGAATCGGCGTTTTCACTGCTGGGCGCGGTCAACGGCGGCGTGGTAGCTGAACAGGGGAGGATGGAATATATTCCTTCTGACATTGGGGTTCAGGCACAGCCGCAGGTGCAGTTGCCCGCGGGGGCAATGAGTGAGACAGTAAATGAGGCGACAGGGGCTTCTCTTCCCGTGGCGAATGTGGGTGATTCCGTCAATCCCATGCAGGTCGTGTTGTTTGTGGGGGCGCGAATCTGGCTGTTGGGTGTGTTTTCGATGACGGCATATCAGCTGATATCGCTTTTGCGCTTCAGAAAATGTCTGAAGGGCGCTCCGTGTGAGGAAGGAAATATCTATCAGTTGCCGGGCGGTGGGACTCCCTTCGTCTATGGCCTGCTTCGTCCTCGCATCTATCTGCCGGAGGGACTGGGTGATGAGGAGCGAAGGTATATGCTTCTGCATGAACAGATTCACATCCGCAGAGGGGATCCAATTTTCCGTTTTCTGGGCTGCGTGGCTCTGTGTCTGTATTGGTTCAATCCGCTGGTGTGGCTGGCCTTCTTTTTGAGCGGCAGGGATATGGAGCTATCCTGCGATGAGGCGGTGCTCCGGAAGCTGGGAAACGGGGTGAAGAAGGAGTATTCCGGGTCCCTTCTGTCGCTGGCGGCGGGAGACGGCAGGAAGGAGAGAGTCAGAGGAATTCCGGTGGCTTTTGGGGAGGGCAATGTGAAAAGCCGCATCAAAAATGTGCTGGGTTACCGGAAGGCAAAACCTGTGGCGGCGGCAGCGGCGGCAGTTGTGTGCCTCATCATCATTGCGGCGTTGGCGCTAAATCCGGATTCTGACAGGGAAGAAGCCGGCACAGCTGAGGACGCTTCCGGCGTGGGAGAAGCTGGCATAACCGAGGCGGCTTCTGATACAGGAGAAGCTGAAACAAGCAAAACGTATTACAGCACAGATACAGCAGACGCACCGGAGGCGGTTCAGCAGGCGTCCAGAGCGTGGATCTTGCAGGAAATGGAAGCA
This sequence comes from Lachnospiraceae bacterium, assembly GCA_021199405.1. Classification (GTDB taxonomy): domain Bacteria; phylum Bacillota; class Clostridia; order Lachnospirales; family Lachnospiraceae; genus RGIG6307. The sequence continues at coordinate 12,269 of JAJQID010000179.1, read as the reverse complement.
TGGCAAATCTTACAGGAGGGGGCGTCTGAACGGATAATGTACGGCGCTTATAATTATCTGGACTGGAGGATCAGTTCTCTTGAGCTGTCATGCACCTATGAGGATCTGGATGGAGCAGACTATCAGGTCTGGCTGATGAATTACGAATTTCTGGTAGATGATCCCGACGCTGTTATTTTGGTGGGAGGAATGGCAATGGATTCGGAGGGCTGGCTTACTGCTGGCTATCCAAACAGTGAATATCTGATTTTTGAAAAGCAGGATGATGAGCTTGTCTTTGTGACAGCTGTCATGATTAATGACAGCACTCCGGGAATGGAGGGATTCAAGGAGGATATCAGGGTGACGCTGAGTAATGCGGCGGCGTCATTGGAAGAGATTTCTGACACTTACGTGCTGGATGATATTATTTATGATGAAAGCCACAATATTTACAGCGGCATCGTCAGACAGACAGGGGTGGAGCTCCGCGCCATGGTCACCAGACAGGGAAACGCGCTTACCTTCTCAGTAATTACAAGGAGCGATGAGGAGGATACCTTTGAGGGAGAAATCAACGGAGAGGATTCTTTTTATGTGGAAAACAGCGACGGCGGACACCTGGAGGGGTATGCGGCGGAGGATGAAGACGGCGGGATTTATCTGAGCGTGAAGGGAAATGCCTTTGGCGAGAATGTGGAATTTGCTTTTTATCTGTACACATTCTATGAGATTGGCGGGGATGCGGAGGACTATTATTCCGGCAGCAATTTCATAGGGGTGACAGCTTCTCAGGCAGAGTACTTTGCAGCGTCTGTTAAGGCAGCTGTGGCGGCGGGTGACAGGGAGGCGTTTGCGCAGATGATCCATTATCCGATCACGCTCAGGCTGGAGGAAGAGGTGGTGGTGTCTGATGAGGAGGAGATGCTTCTCTATTATGATGATCTGATGGAGTATCATAATTTTGCAGGCAATGCTGCCAATATTTTCACAAAATATATGTTTGCCAATTCCATGGGCGTGTGCGTGGACGACGGGATTATCTGGTTTGCGGAGGATTCTGAGGGAGAGTGCAAAATTTACTCGATCAATCCTTCGTCTTCTGAAAATGAAAGTGGCCGGAGTGGAGATGATGCTTATACGGCTTCAGACCGCATTCTGGGATATATTTTATATTTTGAAGATGGCTCCGCTGAGGTAGATACGGTGGAATGGATTACTCTGACTGATACGGAGCGGATGGCAGAGCTTGGAATCACTGAAGAGGACATGCCGGGCGGCTTTCTGATTTACAATCCGGATTCCTCCGCGGAAAGTCTGACCTTATCGGAGGAGTGCAGGGCGTTGCCGCTGGACTGGGAGAACTCTTATTATCCTATGGAAAATGAGGTTTCTTTGGGAGAGCTTTCTGCCATTTTGCAGGAGAGGGCGCAGATGATGGAGGTGGAGGGCGGCGTTTCTGCTGACTATTCTCAATGCGGGCTGTTCTGGTTTGAGATGGTGGAAGGAGCGGTTACTTATATTGAAGAGCAGTATGTGCCGTAAAGTATCTTAAAATATCTTTAAGCTTTTGATTTCCTGTTGCCTGTAGCATTTTCGGTATGATATCCTGAGATCAATCTGTAAAAGAAAAATACAGAAGGGGTTTATCTGGCTTTAGAGGAGGAACAGCATGCAGAAAATTTTTATCGGAATGTTGCTTGTATTTTTTGACCTGACAGTCAATGCGAATGGTCATGTTGTGGGAGTTCTGCCGGACTTTGTGGGTTATATTTTTATTTTTATGGGCTGTCGGGAGATGTCACAGGAGAGCAATCATTTTTCAAGGGCATATCCGTTTATTGTGGGGATGGCAGTTTATGGCACTGTGATCTGGGTGCTTCAGTTGTTTGGGATTACTTATTATGGGGATACCTGGCCATTCGCCGTTTTAAGTATGGCGGTTACCTGCGTTTCTTTGTATATTGATTATTGCATTATTCTGGGCGTCAGAGATATGGAAGATACGTATAACAGCAGCTTCAGGAGCGGCACGCTTGAAAATGTCTGGCTTGCCACGGCAATTTTTTCCATCGCGGGTGTGATCGCTCTCATGCTGATGCCCATATTGGGGGCGATTTGTATAGCCGGTGGGCTGGCGGCGCAAGTGGTATTTCTGTATCTGTTTTATCAGGCGAAAAAAGAATATACTCTTGTCACCGGTACAGAGGCTTCAGAGTGAAAAGAAGAGAATAAATTGATAACCTGAAAATTTCCTATTGACAAATACCCAGGCAGGGTATATTATGCAGACAGCACAGATACCCTGCCGGGGTATTTTTGCGTGATTGATTGTTATTCTGACACAGATTGACAGGCAGAGAGGACAGATGTGTGGATGACGGAGGATTTGATGGGAAATCATAAAACAGAAGAGGAAATTGCTGCTTTGGCAGAGACGGGGGAACAGACGTCGAATGAGGTCATGACTTCCTGTAATACGGAAACCGTTTCCGTGTCAACACCGGAGACGAAGGATGACGGGCAGAGCTCCTGCTGCTGCGGCAAGACTACGGAGCGCTCCGCGGAGGAGGTTCGAAAGCTGATCAACCGCTTAAACCGCATCGAGGGCCAGATCCGGGGCATCCGGGGGATGGTGGAGCGGGACGCATACTGTCCCGATATTCTGACCCAGTCGGCGGCGGTGACTGCGGCCATGAATGCGTTTAACAGGGAATTGATGGCAAATCACATCAAACACTGTGTGGTCAGGGATATCAAAGAGGGAAAAGAAGATACTGTGGATGAGCTGGTATTTACCCTGCAGAAGCTGATGAAATAATGTTACTATATCACAGCCGATTCGAAATAAGGAGGCGATTATTTTGGAGCAATATAATGTGACGGGCATGAGCTGTGCCGCCTGCTCGGCCCGGGTGGAGAAGGCGGTGTCAAAGGTGGAGGGTGTGACCTCCTGCTCGGTCAGTCTTTTAACCAATTCCATGGGCGTGGAGGGAAGTGCGTCCGCACAGCAGATTATCGCGGCAGTGGAGGAGGCTGGCTATGGCGCGTCCTTAAAAGGAGCGGGGAGATCCGCCTCGGCAGCAGCCTCATCAGCGGCGGATGAGGACGCGCTGAAGGACAGAGAGACGCCGGTTTTAAAAAAGCGGCTGATCGCGTCGCTGGTATTCCTTGTGGTGCTGATGTATTTTTCCATGGGACATATGATGTGGGGCTGGCCCGTACCTGCCTTTTTTGAGGGAAATCATGTGGCCATGGGGCTCCTGGAGCTTCTGCTGACCGGAATCGTCATGGTGATCAATCAGAAATTTTTTATCAGCGGCTTTCAGGGGCTGATTCACCGTGCACCCAATATGGACACGCTGGTGGCTTTGGGCTCCTCGGCGGCCTTTGTGTACAGCACCTACGCTCTGTTTGCCATGACCGACGCCCAGGTGAAGGGTGACATGGAAGCGGTCATGAGCTACATGGACGAGTTCTATTTTGAGTCCGCAGCCATGATTCTGACGCTGATCACGGTGGGCAAGATGCTGGAGGCCCGCTCCAAGGGGAAGACCACGGACGCCCTGAAAAGCCTGATGAAGCTGACGCCCAAAACCGCTGTAGTGGAGCGGAACGGCATGGAGGTGGAGCTTCCTATAGAGCAGGTGCAGAAGGATGATATCTTTGTGGTGCGCCCGGGAGAAAATATTCCGGTGGACGGCGTGGTGCTGGAGGGCAGCAGCGCGGTCAATGAGTCCGCCCTGACCGGAGAGAGCATTCCGGTGGATAAGGTACAGGGCGACGGGGTGTCGGCGGCGACGGTCAATCAGTCCGGCCTGCTGCGCTGCCGGGCTACCCGGGTGGGAGAGGACACGACTCTGGCCCAGATTATCCGTATGGTCAGTGACGCAGCGGCTACCAAGGCTCCCATTGCCAAGGTGGCGGACCGGGTTTCCGGGGTGTTTGTGCCAACGGTCATTACCATCGCCCTGATCACCATTGCAGTCTGGCTTTTGTCCGGACAAAGCGTGGGCTTTGCGCTGGCGAGGGGCATTTCCGTGCTGGTGATTTCCTGCCCCTGTGCGCTGGGACTGGCGACCCCGGTGGCCATTATGGTGGGCAACGGGGTGGGTGCCAAAAACGGGATTTTATTTAAGACCGCTGTTTCTCTGGAGGAGACCGGCAAGGTGGACATTGTGGCTCTTGACAAAACCGGCACCATCACAGCGGGAGAGCCGAAGGTGACGGATATTCTGCCGGCGGAGGGCGTCGCGGAGGAACAGCTTCTCATCAGCGCCTTTTCTCTGGAAAAGAACAGCGAGCATCCGCTGGCAAGAGCGGTGATGGAGGAAGGAAAGGCAAGGGGACTGGAGAGCATTTCGGTCAGTGATTTCCAGGCCCTTCCCGGCAACGGTCTGACCGGGAAGAGCAGCGGCAAAACACTTTGTGGCGGCAGTCTTGGCTATATCAGCTCCATGACTTCCGTCCCCGCCGACCTGCAGAGCAGGGCACAGTCTCTGGCAGAGGAGGGCAAAACGCCTCTTCTTTTCAGCGAGGAGGGAAAGCTGCTGGGAATTATCGCAGTGGCGGACGTTATCAAGCCGGACAGCGCTCAGGCGGTCAGGGAACTGCAGAATATGGGCATTCATGTGGTTATGCTGACCGGTGACAATGAGCGCACGGCGCGGGCCATCGGTGCCCAGGCGGGAGTGGATGAAGTGATTGCGGGGGTTTTGCCTGAGGGAAAAGAGAACGTCATTCGCAGCCTGAAGGAGAAGGGAAAGGTGGCCATGGTGGGCGACGGCATTAACGATGCCCCGGCTCTGACCCGGGCGGATATGGGAATTGCTATCGGCGCGGGTACGGACGTAGCTATTGATGCCGCGGATGTGGTGCTGATGCACTCCCGCTTAAGCGACGTGCCGGCGGCCATCCGCTTAAGCCGGGCAACTTTGACCAATATTCACGAGAATCTGTTCTGGGCCTTCTTTTACAATGCCATCGGCATTCCGCTGGCGGCGGGGGTGTTTATTTCCGTTCTCGGCTGGCAGTTGAATCCCATGTTTGCGGCGGCGGCCATGAGCCTGTCCAGCTTCTGCGTGGTATCCAACGCTCTGCGGCTGAATTTTGTGGACATCCACAGCACCAGAAGGGATCGTGCCAGGAGAGCGGCAGGATCGAAAGCGGCTCATTCAGATAAAAATAAAGAAAGAGAGGAATCAAAGACCATGACAAAGACCATGAAAATCGAGGGAATGATGTGCGGCCACTGTGAGGCCAGAGTGAAGAAGGCGCTGGAGGCTCTGCCTCAGGTGGAGAGCGCTCTTGTCAGCCATGAGGCGGGAACCGCGGTGGTGACGCTTGGCGCAGAGCTGGACAACGAGGCGCTGCAGAAGGCGGTGGAGGAGCAGGATTACACCGTGGTGTCCATCAGCTGAGTATTTTATTTTCAGTATACGTGAGCTTTCATTTGTTTTCTCGATGGAAATCCATCATATCTGGTGCAGTGCATCGGATATGGTGGATTTTTGTGTATTTATGGAAAAAGTCTTGACATGCCGGTCTATAAATGATAGACTGAGTCTATAAAAAATAGACCAAAATAACGCAGGAAGAGCTGCAGCTGAAAGGAAAGGTGGGTTTACATGGTTATTTACAAAATGACAGACGCGGAGAAGCAGCTGGCGGACATCATCTGGGAGAACGAACCGCTGGGCAGCGGGCAGCTGGTGACGCTGGCGGCGCAGCACATGAACTGGAAAAAGTCCACCACCTATACGGTGTTAAAAAAGCTCTGTGAAAATGATATTTTTCAGAATCAGGGAAGCATTGTCAGCAGCAAAGTCAGCGCGGATGAGTACACAAGGCTTCTGGGGGAGGAGTATCTGGAGCAGAATTACGGCGGCTCTCTGCCCGGCTTTGTGGCCGCATTTATCCGGAAGAAGAAAATTTCAAAGTCGGAGATCGAACAGCTGGAGAGAATGATTGCGGAGTATAAGGAAACAGAGTGAGGTAAAATGGAGACTGCATGGAAACGCATGTGAGAGCGTCCGGGTTTTACCGGAGGCTCTGCGTACCAAGGGGAGATAAAATATGGGCATGGAAATACTCAATCATATACTGCAAATGAATCTGATCGGCGTCTATGGTATTGTGCTGGCGTTTTTGCTCCGGCCGCTGCTGCGGAAGGCGGGCAGCAGGTACTGTTATTCCCTCTGGATCATTGTGTTCCTTAATCTGGCGGTACCGACTGTGCTGACAGGGAGCTTCAGCCTGATTCCCAGGCAGCTGTATCAGGTGGAGTTGTCGGGAGTGTCGCAGGAGCAGGAGACGGGGGCAGAATCGAAGACCGGGTTGGCGTACAATCCGGAGAATGATGAATATTCTGCTCTGAGAAACGGCGCGGTAGATCAGCTGGCGGATGGAGCTTTGGAGGTGTCATCGGACGTCACAGGGGCTGATGAGACGATCAAAATGTCAGAACGGATATGGAGCCGGGTTCTTGCAGCTTTTGGCGGGGAGACGATTTTTGTCCGGTGCCTGCTGATTGTGTGGGTCTCAGTGATGATGATTCTGTTTGCCATGGAAGGCGTGCAGTATCTGAAAATGCGCCGTCGGCTCAATGGCTTCCCGTTGATCGAAAAGGATGAGGAGAAGCGGTTGGTGACGCTGCAGGGTCTGGATACGCCGTTGCTTTTTGGCTTTCTGAAACCGACGGTTTATCTGCCGGACAGCTTAAACGGGGAAGAGCGGGCCTATATCATTCGCCACGAGCTTTATCATCGCAAACGGAGGGACAATATTGTCAAGGCTGTTGTTCTGTGTGTGGCCATTGTCTACTGGTATAATCCGCTGGTATGGCTGGCTTTTCACTTTTTTGGCGTGGACATGGAGCTTTCCTGCGACGAGGCGGTGCTGCTGAAGTCAGATTCGGATATCAAAAAAGCCTATGCCGGCAGTTTGCTGAAATACGGCGCCCTGCAAAATCATTATATCCTGACGTCTCTGACCTTTGGGGAGCCCGGGCTGAGAGCGAGGATAAAAAATGTTCTGAATTTTAAAAAGCGGGGAATGGCAATCACCCTGGCGGCGGTGCTGGCCATTGGACTGCTGGCGGTGGGGCTTCTGGTGCGGCCTTCCGGGTCAGAGGAGGATGAGGAAACGCTTCCGGACAGAAATAATATTGAAGAAATTATAAGTAATATAGAGGAAGAAACATATTGTCAGCTTCTGGATCTGAGCGGGTATCAGGTGCTGCTGGTGGCTGATCAGGGAGTTTACGATACGGGAAATGTGGAATATGGAACCTGCTCTGCGACTGTGTATTTCCCTTATATAGTGGAGCAGCTTTCCGCAAGCAGCACCTCCTGTATCCTTCAATACGACGGAGAGAGTATTTATCTGCCTGAACGGGATGGAAGTATTACGAAATACAGCCTGGATTCGGACGGCGGCGGGTTGACTGTAGAGGTGCAGAGCGCTCTGGTTGAGGTGGAGGACGATGTGTTTGAGCAGGAGCTGACTCTGTCGGAGGAGGAGCTGGCGGCCCTTGAAGAGATTTCCTTTGTCATGCGGAAGGAACTGTGGACGGAGGAGACCGGCTTTGTGACGCAGGAGCAGTCCGGAGGTTCAGAGGACGCAGCTGCAGATCCGTTGGCTCATACCGCAGAGCAGATTTTGCAGCTTTCAGATATTCTGACAACGCTGGATGAGGATGATTACTGCCAGATTCTTTCGTATCATGGCTACAGCGTTCTGCTGGTTTCGAACTATGGAACCTATGACGCAGGCAGAACAGATCACGCGGAAATTTCAGCGGAGGTTTATTTCCCGAATACGGAAGAAACCCTTGCCAGCATGGGGACGGCCTATCCGCTGCGGTATGGCGTGGATGGTATTCATGTAGAGTGGAACACCGGGGTTCATACGATTTACAGTCTGGATGAGGGAACCGGGGATCTTGTGACAGAAGACAGGGAACTGTCAACAGAGGAGGCACAAGCTGTATATGACATTCCCTTTGTGACAAAGGCAGAGCTTCTAAAGGAGGCAGGGGTCACTGAAGAAGAACTGGAGGCCGCAGCAAAAAATCTGGAGCTTCTGGAGGAAGAGGAGGCTTCCAGGGCAGAGCTGGAGGCTGCCACGGAGGAGCTGGGACAAAAGGAGTCTCTGGAATATGCTCTTGCTCAGACGCTGGGAGAGCCGCTGACCATGGAGACGCTGATGGAGCTGCTGAATGGGGGCTACAGTGCAATGATCGAATTTGACTTCGCCAGCTGTGAGAACGCGGTTCTGAATTACCCGGAAAGCACAGGCACACTGAATTACTGGTATGAGTTTTCATTAGAGTATGGGGGCGTGGACTATACCTTCCGGGCCAGCTACTACAAAGAGGATAATTCTCTGGACATGCTGTATATCTCGGATGACGCGGGAACGGAGGATCTCTTTTGCCTCCGCCGCATAGGTAAGGGCGGCGCCAATGATTATGCCGCTACGCCGGAGGGTTTCGAAAGCTATCTTCAGAAAACAGCGGATAAAAGCGCCTGGAGCCTGGAAATGTTCCTCTCCTCTGTTGATCTGCCTGATGGGTATACGTTTGGAAGCTGGGATCCGACCATTGGCTATACGCTTGACAGCAGTGCTGCGATGAGCGGCGGTGTGTTGATTAAGCCTGTGGCCTATGAGCTGCAGGAGGGATACGAGGAGGAGGCGCTTGTTGCGGACTGGCAGTATTGCGCGGGGTTCTTCGCGGTGATCGGGGTGGGCTGCTGGTCCTGGGATGGCGACACCCTGATACCGGGCTTTTCTCTGGGGAACCATATGGTGTCTGCGTATGTGGAGATGGTGGACGGCACCGCAAAAACCGCTTATCTGCTGGAGGTGGAATATGATATGTACACATCCTCGACAGAGGGCAGGATGGAAGAGAGCGGTGTGAATTTAAACGAGATCGATACCGTATCAAAATACTGGTACATCATCTTTGTGGACGACGGCGCTGGGGCCACCACCGGCTATTGCCTGGGACTGGCGAAGAATCAGTTTACGAAGGAGGAGGCGATTTCCATCGCGCAGTCGGCGGTGTTCGTGGAGTAATTCCATTCTTGACAAAATGATATCCCCATAGTAAGATATGGCTAACGTTAGTTAGAATAAACTTACAAGAAATGGAGAGTATCATTATGAAAGTAAAAAAAATAGTCTACATGGCGCTGGGATTTCTGGCGCTTGGCCTGGGTGCTGTCGGCACGGTTTTGCCCATTCTGCCGACGGTGCCCTTTTTGATGTTGGCAGCCTTCTGCTTTGGAAAGAGCTCAGAAAAACTGAGCACCTGGTTTCAGAGTACGAAGCTGTACAAAAATAATCTGGAGACCTTTGTGAAGGGCGAGGGCATGACCATGAAAACCAAGCTGCGGATTGTCATTACCGTGACGCTGATTATGGCCATCGGCTTTGCCATGATGTCCAGCGTACCTGTCGGACGGGCGGTTCTGGCCGTTGTGTGGATATGCCACCTGCTGTATTTTTTCCTGAAGGTAAAAACCATTCCCCCGCAGGCGGAGCCGGCGGCCTGAAGCAACCACTGTATACTAAGGACAGTGTAGGATCCGGAAGCAGCTATTTTATTATGGAAAGGAATGAAAAATATGATCGATAAACGACTGACCTCCGTAGTCAGCGGCAGTATGAAATACATTATCGGAAACGTGGTATTCCAATGGTGTGCCCTGTTGGCCAACATCGCCATGATGACCGGCATCACCCTCTTTTTGGCCAACCTGTTTGACAAAGCGGCGGATCAGACTGCCATGCTTACAACCCTTGTTATAGCTCTGGCGGCGGTGCTCCTCCGCTTTGTCTGCGCCATTGGCGCCTCCCGCATGAGCTTTCTGTCCTCAAAGGCAGTGAAGAAAACCCTGCGCCAGAAAATCTATGAAAAGCTGCTGCGCCTCGGCGCGTCCTACAATGAACAGACGGCGACCTCCGAGATCGTTCAGGTCTCAGTGGAGGGCGTGGACCAGCTGGAAACCTATTTCGGAGCTTATCTGCCCCAGTTTTTTTATGCCATGCTGGCGCCCTTTACCCTGTTTCTTTATCTGTGCTTTATCAATGTGCCTTCGGCAGTGGTGCTGCTGGTCTGCGTACCGCTGATTCCCATTGCCATAGCTCTGGTGCAGACCTGGGCCAAAAAGCTGCTGGGCAAATACTGGGGCCAGTACACCGCACTGGGGGACGTATTTCTGGAAAATTTGCAGGGCCTGACCACCCTGAAAATTTATCAGGCCGATGAATTCAAGCAGGAGGAAATGAATGCGGAGGCGGAGAAATTCCGCAAAATTACCATGAAGGTGCTGACCATGCAGCTCAATTCCATTACGATTATGGACTTTATTGCTTACGGCGGTGCGGCTCTGGGACTGATCATGGCTGTGACGCAGTACATGGCGGGACATGTGCCCCTGTCCGGCTGTCTGCTGATCATCCTGCTCTCCGCGGATTTCTTTATTCCCATGCGGCAGCTGGGCTCTTATTTTCATGTGGCCATGAACGGTATGGCAGCCAGCGACAAGATATTTCGGCTTCTGGATCTGCCGGAGCCGGAGTTGAAAAATGAACTGTGCCCTAAGGATGGCCCTGTGATCTGCAGTGATTTATCCTTTTCTTATCAAAGGACTGAAAAAAAGGAAAGCAGAAGTGGCGGGGAAAAAGAAAATGGAAACTCTGAGAAAAAAGAGCGTGAGGTTCTGCACGGTGTTGACCTGACAATCCCTCAGGGCAGTTTTATTTCCATCGTGGGTGAGTCAGGCTGCGGAAAATCCACGCTGGCCTCCATTCTGATGGGACGAAATCGGGATTATCAGGGCAGCGTAACGGTGGGCGGCGTGGAACTGAGGGAGTTAAACGAGGCCAGCTTATTCCAGAATATCACCTACGTCAGTCATCACAGCTATTTATTTAAGGGTACCGTCCGGGACAATCTGCTGATGGGGCGGCCTGAGGCAACGGATGAGGAGCTGTGGCGGATACTGGAGCAGGTAAATCTGGCGGATTTCCTTCGCTCGGAGAAGGGACTGGACACCCTTCTGACTGAGCAGGGCAATAATCTGTCCGGCGGACAGCGCCAGCGTCTGGCTCTGGCAAGGGCTCTTCTCCATGACAGCCCGGTGTATATTTTCGATGAGGCTACCTCCAACATTGACGTGGAGAGTGAAAATGAGATTATGACCCAGATTCATGCGCTGGAGGGAAAAAAGACCGTAATTCTGATTTCTCACCGGCTGGTCAATGTGACCGGCTCTGACCGGATTTACGTGATGGACGACGGGAGAATCACGGAGAGCGGAAGCCACAGAGAGTTGCTTGAGCAAAACGGTGCTTACAGGCTGCTTTGGAACGCCCAGCAGAGTCTGGAAAATTTTGGAAGGGAGGCGGAAGCATAATGAAAAAAAGAAGCGGATTTACGGTAATGTGTCGGCTGATTGGCCTGGTGAAGCCACTGACCGGCTATATGCTTCTGGCCATACTGATGGGGCTTGTGGGAAATTTGTGCGCCTCCTTTATCACCATTCTGGGAGGATATGCCCTGCTGAGCCTGCTGGGCTTTGATACGCTTCTCTCCGTGGGAGGAGTGTTTGCCTGCGCACTCCTGTTTGCCCTGCTGCGGGCCCTGCTTCGCTATGGAGAGCAGGCCTGCAACCACTTTATTGCCTTTAAGCTGCTGGCACTGATCCGGGACAGGGTTTTCCGGGCGCTGCGCAGGCTCAGCCCGGCGAAGCTGGAGGGCAGGGACAAGGGCGACCTGATCAGCGTCATCACCTCGGATATCGAGCTTCTGGAGGTGTTTTATGCTCATACTATCTCTCCGGCGGCCATTGCTTTTCTTTTTACGGTGATTATGTGCCTGTTCATTGGCTCCTTTCACTGGCAGCTGGGACTGCTGGCGCTGGCGGCCTATCTGATGGTGGGCGTCGTGATTCCGCTGATCATATCCAGAGTCAGCGGGGATACAGGACTGAAATTCCGCACCGGGTCCGGGGAGCTGTCCGGCTTTGTGCTGGACAGCATGAGAGGGCTGACCGAGACCATTCAGTATGACCAGGGAGAAAAAAGGCTCTCTGAAATGAACGAAAGGACGGACGCTCTTTCCAGGGAAGAGGAAAAGATGAAACGGGTATCCGGCCGCAACACGGCGGTCACCAATACGGTAATTTTGCTGTGTGACCTGGCCATGCTGTTTTTCAGCGGCAGTCTGTATTTTCAGGGAGCGATTGCCTTTGACGGAGTGCTGATTCCCACCGTTGCGC
>JAJQID010000002.1 GCA_021199405.1 Lachnospiraceae bacterium | reverse complement strand
AAATAACAGATTGACAAAAATTATTGAAATCTGTAGTATAAAAAGATATCAATGAGGAACTTTGAAAACAGTAGAGTACAAAAGAAGAAATGAAAGGAATTACGAATGGGACGCTTAAAAGAGTTGAGACGCAGGCGGGGTCTGACGCAGGAAGGGCTTGCGAATGTACTCGGAACGTCGCAGCAGACGATCAGCAGAATTGAAAATAATGAGGACATGATTCCCACAGATCTGTTAGTAAAGCTGGCAAAATTTTATAATGTTTCCGCTGATTATATTGTGGCGCTTACAGATGAGAAGTACAATCAGGGCGGCGGCAGAGACAGGCTGGCGCGTTACATTGAAAGGTATGGAGATGAGTTCGCAATGTATGACAGACTTTCTCCGGACAATCAGGAGGTTGTGAAGGCTGTGCTCAACATGCTTTCCGAAATGGGAGAGAAGAAGGAAACAAAGGCTGTGTCGGGGGAGGAGCCGGAAATGTCGGCCGTCTGACAAAATCTGATCTGATATCTGAAGAGCCCTTTGCCGGGAAACATTCCGGCTGGGGCTTTTTTGGTGTCTTGCAGAATATGTCTGTTTTTTTGCTGTATTCATTCTCTGTTTTTGAAATTTGTTCAGATTTAATCGGATTCATGGGTAAATTCGACAGTTTTTTGCAAAGGAAGAATAAACCGGTGACTTGAAAATTCCTGTAGATTAGAGTAATATATCAATGTATGTGCCGGTATTCTGGTACCTGTTCAAGGAAAGACACCGGAAAATGTCTTTTTTATCCGGCAGAATAGATTCATTTTTTAAGAAGGAATATTTTATTATGAAGCTGAGTATTACCTGTATACCGGGCGATGGAATTGGCCCGGAGATTGTGGCGCAGGCCAAAAACGTGCTGAACGCCGTCGCTGAGAAATATGGTCATGATCTGTGTTTTACTGATATTCTGATGGGAGGAGCGTCCATTGACGCCTGCGGGGAGCCTCTGACGGAGGAAGCCATCGCCACAGCCAAAGCGGCGGATGCGGTGCTGATGGGCTCCATCGGAGGCAATACCTCCACCTCTCCCTGGTATCAGCTGCCGCCGGACAAACGCCCGGAGGCCGGCCTTCTGAGGCTTCGCAAATCATTAAATCTGTTTGCCAATCTGCGGCCGGCTCTTTTGTATCAGGAGCTGAGAGCAGCCTGTCCCCTGAAGGAGGAGATCAGTGCCGCCGGCTTTGACATTATGATAATGCGGGAGCTGACCGGCGGTCTTTATTTCGGAGAAAGAAGGACGGTGGTGGAGAACGGCGTTCGCAGGGCCGTGGATACCTTGACCTATGATGAAAATGAGATCCGCAGGATCGCTGTTAAGGGCTTTGAAATTGCCCGCAAGCGAAAGAGGAAGGTTACCAGCGTGGACAAGGCCAATGTACTGGATTCCTCCAGACTCTGGAGAAAGGTTGTGGAAGAGGTGGCCGTGGATTATCCGGATGTGGAGCTCTCCCATATGCTGGTAGATAACTGCGCCATGCAGCTGGTGAAGGATCCGGCCCAGTTTGATGTGATCCTGACGGAGAATATGTTTGGCGATATTCTTTCTGACGAGGCCAGCATGATAACCGGCTCCATCGGAATGCTGCCCAGCGCATCCCTGAATGATACCAGGTTTGGCCTGTATGAGCCCAGCCACGGTTCCGCCCCGGATATCGCGGGTCGGGATATTGCCAATCCCATCGCTACGGTTTTAAGCGCTGCCATGATGCTGCGATACAGCTTTGATCTGGACCAGGAGGCGGATGCGGTGGAAGCGGCAGTACAGGCTGTTCTGAAAGAGGGGTACAGGACAGCGGACATTATGTCTGAGGGCTGCACTCTGGTTGGCTGCAGCCGGATGGGCAGTCTGCTGGCGGAGAGGATATAAGTATGACCGCAAAGAAAGCATATTCCCGCATGGGATTTTTGTACCTGATATTTTCCCTGATTGTGCTGGTGGTCCAGCTGGTACTGAGCTATGTTCTTTATATGTACTATCCGGCACTTTATGACAGCTATGGATTCCTGATGATTGTCTCCAGTCTGTCGCTGTACGGAATGGGAGTTCTGATCTTGCCCTTTGGGGCGCAAAAGCTTGTGAAAGAAAAGAAGGTTCCGGAAAAGCATTCTATGAAGTTTTCAGAGCTTCTGCAGGCATTTTGCGTGACCTATCTGATCGTGGTCGCCTCCAACCTGGTGGGACAGTTCATCATTGGCCTGCTGGAATCCTTCCTTGGCGGTGCTATTTTGAATCCGGTGGATGATCTGGTAGAATACCTGAGTCCTCTGCTTCTTTTTATGCTTACGGGTCTGATCGCGCCAGTCTTTGAGGAATGGTTTTTCCGCAAAATTCTGGTGGATCGGCTGTTAGTCTATGGGGAGGCTGCGGCAATTCTTGTCTCCGGGCTTTTGTTCGGTCTGTTTCACGGAAACCTGGACCAGTTTTTTTATGCCTTCGCCATCGGCTCTTTTTTCGCATATATCTATATACGGACAGGGAAGGTTCATTATGTAATGATTTTACATGGTATGCTCAATGTCTTCTCCTCCGTCATTTTAAGTCAGCTGCTTGAGTTGGTGAATCTGGACGCCTTTTACGCAGCGGCTTCCGATATGATGGAGCTTATGCGGTACTGCCTGGAAAATCCGGTGGAGATTTCTGCTCTGGCGATCGCTGAGGGAGTGGTCTACTGTATCATGATCGGGGGGCTGATTTTTGTGATCCGGGGAAGAAGGAGATTTTTCCTGAAGCCTCAGGCGCAGCAGCCGTCAAATGGAGGCCAGATGAAGGCGGCGCTGCTGAACGCGGGCATGATCTGTTATGTCGTATACTCGGTGATATATATTATAGTGGAAACAGTGCTGGAACTGATGTGATTATATCTGATAGATATAATAGTTTAACCAGCTTGGATATGAATTGATTGAGAAACAGACAGAAATGGAAAGGACAACAAAATATGAGAAGTGACAGTGTAAAGACCGGAGCCGCACAGGCTCCTCACAGAAGCTTATTAAACGCGCTGGGGATGACGGAAGAGGAAAGAAAACGCCCTCTGATCGGCATCGTCAGCTCTTACAATGAGATTGTACCGGGCCATATGAATCTGGACAAGATTGTGGAAGCGGTGAAAATGGGCGTGGCCATGGCCGGCGGTACTCCGGTAGTGTTTCCGGCCATTGCAGTCTGTGACGGTATCGCCATGGGGCATGTGGGAATGAAGTATTCTCTGGTGACCAGGGATCTGATCGCGGATTCCACAGAATGTATGGCCATGGCTCACGGCTTTGATGGTCTGGTGTGCGTGCCCAACTGCGACAAGAATGTGCCTGGTCTTCTGATGGCCGCGGCGAGGGTGAATATTCCCACAATTTTTGTTTCCGGCGGCCCCATGCTGGCGGGGCATGTACACGGCCATAAGACCTCCCTTTCCTCCATGTTTGAGGCAGTGGGAGCTCAGGCCGCGGGCAAAATTTCCATGGAGGAGCTGACCTATTATGAGGAGAATGTCTGCCCTACCTGCGGGTCCTGTTCCGGTATGTATACTGCCAATTCCATGAACTGTCTGACCGAGGCCATTGGCATGGGCCTGCGCGGCAACGGCACCATTCCGGCGGTTTATTCCGAGAGGATTCGCCTGGCGAAGCATGCCGGCATGAAGATTATGGAGCTGGTGGAGAAGGACATCCGGCCCCGGGATATTATGACAGAGAGGGCCTTTATGAACGCACTGATTGTGGATATGGCGCTGGGCTGCTCCACCAACACCATGCTGCACATTCCAGCCATTGCCCATGAGGCGGGGGTGGAGATCAATCTGGATATCGCCAATGCCCTGTCCGAGAAGACGCCGAACCTGTGCCATCTGGCGCCGGCGGGTCCCACCTACATGGAGGATCTGAATGAAGCGGGCGGTGTGTATGCTGTGATGAAGGAGCTGACTAAGCTTGACCTTCTTTCCACTGATCTGATTACCTGCACAGGCAAAACAGTTGGGGAGAATATCGCGAACGCGGTCAATAAGGATACCAGTATTATCCGGACGGTGGAAAATCCTTATTCCAGAACCGGCGGGATCGCCGTCCTGAAGGGCAATCTGGCGCCGGAGGGCAGTGTGGTCAAGAGAAGCGCCGTTGTGGAGGAAATGATGGTACATACCGGCCCGGCCAGAGTCTTTGACTGTGAGGAGGATGCTATCGAAGCCATCCGCGGAGGAAAGATTGTGGAGGGCGATGTGGTGGTGATCCGCTATGAGGGTCCCAAGGGCGGCCCGGGCATGAGAGAAATGCTCAATCCCACCTCGGCCATTGCCGGCATGGGACTTGGCTCTTCTGTCGCACTGATCACAGACGGACGGTTTTCCGGCGCATCCCGGGGCGCATCCATCGGGCATGTTTCTCCGGAAGCGGCAGTGGGAGGACCCATTGCTCTGGTGCAGGAGGGAGATCTGATTTCCATTGATATTCCTGCCAACACTTTGAATGTGCTTATATCTGAGGAGGAATGGGAGGAGCGAAAGAAAAATTATGTTCCGAAGGAAATGCCTCCTGTGACGGGCTATCTGAAGAGATACAGGGAGCTTGTGACCAGCGGCGTGAACGGCGCGATTTTAAAGCTTCCGAATGAGTAAAGGAGAGGGGTCATTATGCAGCTGAATGGATCACAGATCATCGTACAATGTTTGAAGGAGCAGGGAGTTGACACCGTTTTCGGCTATCCGGGCGGCGCAATTCTGAATGTTTATGACGAGTTATACAAGCATCCGGAGATTACCCATATTCTGACCAGCCATGAGCAGGGAGCCAGCCATGCGGCTGACGGATATGCCAGAGCCACAGGAAAGGTGGGCGTGTGCATCGCTACCTCCGGGCCTGGAGCTACAAATCTGGTGACAGGCATCGCCACCGCATTTATGGATTCCATCCCCGTGGTTGCAATTACCTGTAATGTAGGTGTTTCTCTTCTGGGAAAGGATTCCTTCCAGGAGATTGATATTGCCGGCATCACCATGCCCATCACCAAGCGCAGCTTTATTGTCAAGGATATAAAGGAACTGGCCGTAACAATGCGCAGGGCTTTTCAGATTGCCAGAAGCGACAGGCCTGGTCCGGTGCTGGTGGATGTGACTAAGGATGTGACGGGAGCAACATGTGAATTTGAACCTGAGGAGATCAAAGAAGAGACACCAAAGATCTCCTATACGGAGGAAGAACTGAAGCAGGTCATCTCTCTGTTAAAGGAGGCCAAAAAGCCCTTCGTGCTTGTGGGCGGCGGCGCTGTGCTCTCCAACGCCTGGCAGGAGGTCCGGGAATTTGTGGCCAGATTCAACAGTCCGGTCTGCGATACTCTGATGGGGAAGGGCGTCATTGACGGAAATGTGCCGGAGTATACCGGAATGATCGGTATGCACGGGACAAAGGCCTCTGATTTTGGCGTCAGTAAATGTGACTGCCTGGTGGCACTGGGCGTCAGATTTTCCGACCGTATCACCGGAGACGCGAAAAGATTTGCGTCAGGAGCAAAAATCATTCAGATTGATATTGATGCTGCGGAGATCAACAAAAATGTCCGCACGGCGGCCTCTCTTGTGGGAGACCTGAAGCTGGCGCTGAAGGATATTCTGGCTGTGCTGGATCAGCAGGATCATAAGGAGTGGCTGGAAGGGATAGAAGAGCTGAAGCAGAGATATCCGCTGAAATATGAGGAGGATCAGCTGAGCTGTCCATATATTATTCAGGAGATTGACAGGATTACTGAGGGGCAGGCGCTGATCACCACTGACGTGGGTCAGCATCAGATGTGGGCGGCGCAGTATTATACGTTTACAGAACCCCGCACCCTTCTGACCAGCGGCGGCCTGGGAACCATGGGGTATGGTCTGGGCGCCTGTATCGGCGCTAAGATGGCCCGCCCGGATAAAATCTGCATCAATATAGCCGGAGACGGCTGCTTCCGCATGAATTTGAATGAGCTTGCCACAGCGAGCCGATATAATATTCCGGTTATCGAGGTGGTGATCAACAACCACGTGCTGGGAATGGTGCGTCAGTGGCAGACCCTTTTCTACGGCAAGCGCTACAGCCAGACGGTTCTTCAGGACAGTGTGGACTTCTGCAAAATAGCCGAGGGCATGGGCTGTGAGGCTATTCGTATAACCACGAAGGAAGAGGTGGAGCCGGCTATCAGGAAGGCGCTTTCCATGAATCGCCCGGTAGTGCTGGACTGCATCATCCCGGAGGATGACAAGGTGCTGCCCATGGTGCCCGCGGGGGCACCCATCAGCGAGTCTTTTGACTGGGATGATCTGAAGGCGAAGG
>JAJQID010000076.1 GCA_021199405.1 Lachnospiraceae bacterium | reverse complement strand
CCCTTCAATATTCTGGAGGTCAAAGCCAGAATGAAGGCGATCATGCGGCGGGCGTCCAAAAAGGAGGAGGCAGCCCGGCCGGAGAATCTGATCGAGGACGGAGACCTGCGCCTGGAGAGAGACGGAAGATGCTGCTATATTCATGATCGGGAGATGAATCTGACGGCCAAGGAATATGAACTTTTAGAGCTCCTTGTCTCCAATCCCAACAAGATATACAGCAGAGAGCAGCTTTTAAAGCTGGTATGGGGGGCTGACTATCCAGGTGATGTGCGTACTGTGGATGTGCACGTCAGACGGCTGCGGGAAAAGATCGAGGAAAACCCCAGCGAGCCCAGATATATTCACACCAAATGGGGTGTGGGATATTATTACCGCTGCAAGCAGGCATAGCAACAGCATGATGAAGAGAATGGCAATATGAAGAGTTTTTTGAAGCGCATCGGGCATTTTTTCAGATCCCTTTTCAGCCTGAGAGTCTGTATTTTCCTGATCATGCTCATTGTCGGCCTGGTACCGTCGCTTATTCTGTATTTCGGCGTTATGCAGAATTATGAGAATGAAGCGATAGAGAGCCGTGTTTCCATGGTGCAGAATCAGCTGAAGGTGCTGACCAATCATCTGGTGACCTACAATTATCTGGAAAATCAGGATTCGGATGTGGTCAGGGCGGAGCTGGATATGCTTTCGAGCATTTACGAGGGCCGGGTGATGATCATCAACTCCGGTTTCAAGGTGGTGGAGGATACCTACGGCATCAGTGTGGGAAAATATATGGTCTCGGAGGAGGTCATCAAGGGCTTTCAGGGCATCAGTATGTCTCATTATGACAGGGTCAACGGCTTTATTGAGATTATCACCCCTATTACAAGCACGGTGGAGGTGATCAATGAGAATAATGAGACGGTAACACAGGAGACGGTGATCGGTGTGATGTTCACCAGTATCTCCAACGATGCGATTATGGACATTCTGGATCTTTTGCAGAACCGGGCTGTGCTTCTGCTGACGCTGTCCATGGTGGCGATTATACTGGTAGACTTTGTGCTGTCCGGCCTTCTGGTGGTGCCGTTTAAAAGGCTCAGTGTCTCCATCAGTAATGTCAAAAACGGGTTTTTTGATGATTTTAAGCCGGAGAACAGCTATGTGGAGACCAGCCAGATTTCCGCGGCCTTTGAGGAGCTGCTGGACAGGATGAAGGTTCTGGACGAGTCCAGGCAGGAGTTTGTGGCGAATGTGAGCCATGAGCTGAAGACACCGCTGACCAGCATGAAAGTGCTGGCGGATTCCATCGCCTCCATGCCGGATGCCCCTGTGGAGTTATACCAGGAATTTTTCCAGGATGTTACGTCGGAAATTGACCGGGAAAATAAGATCATCACGGATCTGCTTTCTTTAGTCAAAATGGATCAGAAGACGGCGGAGCTGAACGTGGAATCAAGGGATATCAACAGTATGCTGGAGCTGATTTTGAAGAGGCTTCTGCCTCTGGCCCGTCAGAAGGATATCGAGGTGGTGCTGGAGTGCGCCCGCCCGGTGACCGCGGAGGTGGATGAGGTTAAGCTGAACCTGGCGCTTACCAATCTGGTGGAGAACGCTATCAAGTATAATCGCGAGAACGGCAGCGTGAAGGTGAGACTGGATGCGGATCATCAGTTCTTTACCGTGGAGGTGGAGGACAATGGGATTGGTATTCCGGAACAGGATCTGCACCATATTTATGAGCGTTTTTACCGGGTGGATAAATCTCATTCCCGGGAAATCGGGGGTACAGGCCTGGGCCTTGCCATCACAAAGAGTGCCGTAATGATGCATCGGGGAACGATTCAGGTGGAATCGGAGCTGGGAAAGGGAACCATCTTTACCGTGCAGATACCGTTGAAGTATTCCGGCAGTCAGGAGAGCCTATGAGCAAAAATAGAATGAAAAAAATGCTGTTTTTTCCTCTGCTTTGGTGTCTGCTCATGGTTTCGTTAGCAGGCTGCAGCGGGGAAGATAAGGTAGGGGTTCCCATCCTGATGGCTTATATCAGCACGGAGGGCACCAAAATCGTGGAGGAGGAATATTATCTGGAATCCGTCTCCATGGGTTCTCAGGTGAATGAGGTGCTGAATCAGCTTTCCACGGCACCCGCCATGATGGAATATACAGCGCCCCTCTCTCAGGGAATAGAGGTGTTGGACGTGACTGTGAGCGAGGACAGCGTGCTGCTGAATCTGTCCAGGGAGTACAGTCAGCTGGACAGTATTACAGAAATTCTGACCAGGGCGTCCATTGTGCGCAGCCTGACACAGATTGAGAGCATCACCTATGTGTCCATTCAGGTGGAGGGAAGTGATATCCGGGATACCAACGGGGAACTGGTGGGCAGGATGACGGCGGACAGCTTTATCGATAATTCCGGGGAGGAAATCTCCACTTATGAGAAAACCACGATTCGCCTGTATTTTGCCAATGAAGACGGCACGGCGTTAAAAGCAGTCAACCGTACGTTGGCGTACAATACCAACATTGCAATGGAAAGACTGGTGCTGGAGGAGCTGATCAAGGGACCCACAAGCACCAATACGGAGGTCACCGCGCTTGTGTCTTCGGATATCAAGGTGGTCAGCGTCCTTGTGAAGGATAACGTATGTTATGTCAACCTGGATGAGACTTTTCTGACCTACAGTACATCAGCGGAGCCGGAAGTCATTATTTACGGAATTGTGGATACCCTCTGTGAGTTGTCCAATATCAGCCGGGTACAGTTTTCTGTCAACGGTGATTCAAATGTGATGTTCAGGGAGACTGTCTCGCTGAATACGGAATTTACAAAAGACCTGAGTTATGTGGAAACGGAGTGAGGGCACGTGATGAGAAGGCCTTTTGTAGTGATCTGCCTGCTTTTTTTGCTGGCATTGCGGCTTTATTTTTGTGTTTTTGTGCCCGGATACGGTCAGCTGGCCGATTCCGGGCAGTTTGTTTACGTGAGCGGTCGGGTCTCTGACATGGAGGTCAGAGATAGTGACAGCTATGTCAGATACCTGATCACCCTGTCAGATGTTTCCCTGAAAGAAAGCGCGGAGGGGGAGATTTGTGAGAACTGGTCTGAGATTGTCTGTTATTTTTCGCAAAATCCTGATCTGCACGTCGGGGAGAAGGTATGGGTGAGCGGTACTCTCCGCTATTATTCTCAGGCGCAGAATCCGGGACAGTTTGACCTGTACCGATATTACTATGTGAAAGGAAGGCCGGGCTATCTGACCTCGCCTGCGCTTTTATGGCGGGATGGGAAATCCCATCCGCTGGGGGAGCTGATCGCGAATATCAGGACGTTTTTAAAAGAAAGGCTGGCGCTCTTTTTCGGAGAGGAATATCTGGGCGTCATGCAGGCGATGCTGCTGGGAGTGAAGACGGAGCTGGACGATGATATCAGGGAGCTGTTTTCCGGAAGCGGTATTCTGCACATTCTGACGATTTCGGGGCTCCATATCAGTATGCTGGGGATGGGCTGTTTTCAGTTGCTGCGCAGAGCGGGGATTCCTCCGAAGGTGTCGGCGGTCTGCGGCGGACTGCTGATTTTGGCCTACGGAAGCCTGATCGGGCTGGCGGCGGCCACGGTTCGGGCCATCTGCATGTTTTTGCTGCAAATGCTGGCAGTATTTTTGGGGCGCACCTATGATATGCAGACCGGAATGGCGGTGTCAGCGGTGCTGCTTTTGATGGAGCAGCCGCTGTATCTTTTTTACAGCGGGTTTCTCTATTCCTACGGCGCGGTGGCGGGCATGGCGCTGGTGGTTCCTCTGCTGAAACAGCTGGCGGCGGGGCGCGGAGGATGGCTGGAACAGGGAATGAAGGTGTTTGGAGCGGGGCTGGGAGTCCTGGTCATGACGCTGCCCATCCAGCTTTATTATTACTATACATGGGCGCCCTACAGTCTCTTACTGAACGTCATGATTCTTCCGCTGATGCCTTTGCTGATCGGCCTGGGGCTGGGAGTTTTGTGTTGTCCCTTTGGGGGACTTGTTCGCTGGGCGGTGTGGAGCTGTGAGCGGATTCTGGATCTGTTTTTTGCCCTGTGCGGGCTTTTCATCAGGCTGCCGGGGCACAGTCTGATCACGGGAAGACCTGAAATGTGGCGGATATATGTCTATTATGGTCTGATGGGGCTTTTCTGTTTGCTGTGTGCGGCACAGGCTGGAAAGAGACAGATAGAGAAGCGACTGTCTGTGAGCAGCGCACTGGTGGTCAGCGCCGCGGTGGGCATTCTGGTTTTCAGAGCTTCCCCGGATTTCCTTGCAGCCTATCTGAGTGTGGGCCAGGGGGACTGTATGGTGCTGCAGACCGGCGGGCAGGTGTACATAGCGGACTGCGGCAGCAGCTCCCTGTCGGCGGTGGCGGAGGATATCCTGCTGCCTTATCTGAAATACTGCGGAATCAGCAGAGTTGACGGCGTTTTCTTAAGTCACGCGGACAGCGACCATGTGAATGGAATTGTACAGTGGCTGGAGAACTATGAAAACAGCGGTATCGATATAGATATGATCATTCTGCCAAAGAGGGAGGCGGCTTCTGAGGGAAGCAGCTTCGATGAGCTTCTGAGCCTGGCACAGGCGCGGGAAATTTCGCTGGGCGCAGTCAGCGCCGGACAGACTCTGGAGCTTCAGGAGGCGACAGTCAGCGTCCTTGCTCCGACAGCGGAGGCTGCCGGGGATGAAAATGACCTGTCTATGGTGCTTTTGTGGGAATATTCAGGGAGGCGGCTTCTGAGCACCGGGGATATTTCGGCTCAGGTGGAGGAGAGCCTGATCCGGGAATATGAAGTCCTTTCGGAGGAGCCTCTTCTGATATTGAAGGCGGCTCATCACGGTTCCAGATACTCCTCGGGGAAAAATTTCCTTGAGGCGGTGCGCCCTGAGTATACTGTGCTTTCCTATGGGGAAAATAATTCCTATGGACATCCTCATGCTGACACTCTGGAAAGACTTGCCGCGGTGGAAACGGAAATTTATCACACGGCGCTGCAGGGGGCGGTGGAGGTGAAGGTGGACGCAGAGGGAGAAGCTGTGATAAAATGCTTCCTGGAAGAATGAGCGGGAATGACCGGTGTTGAAAATTATGCATTGAAAAAAGCGGTCTGGTGAAGTAAAATATGAAAAGATATGGCTGTGAAAAAAAGGGATTCGTCGGAATGCCCGGATGAAAAGGATTTTCCATGAAGCGGATTTTGGAGGATATCAGGACAAAAAGCTTTGCTCAGATTTATGTACTCTATGGCAAAGAGGATTATCTGAGAAAGCAATACAGAGACAGGCTGGTGGAGGCGCTTCTGGACGGCGGAGACAGTATGAATTATACCTGTGCCCGGGGGAAGGACTATGACCTGGCGGGGCTGATCGATCTGGCGGAGACTCTGCCCTTTCTGGCTGAACGCAGGATCATTGTATTGGAGGACACCGGCATTCTGAAAAGCGGAGGGGAGGAGCTGGCCGGATATCTGGAGGAGCCCTGTCCGACCACGGTCTGGGTGCTGGTGGAGAGCGAGTGTGATAAGCGGAGTAAGCTTTTTAAGGCCGCTGATAAATTTGGCAGGTGCGTGGAATTTGCCGCTCAGGATGAGGCAACTCTGAAAAAATGGGTGCTTGGCCTGATCAAAAAGGAAAAGAAGCAGATATCAGCGAACACCCTCAATCAGCTTCTGGAGCGCACCGGCGGCGACATGACTGTCATACGTCTGGAGCTGGAGAAGATTTTCTGTTATACGATGGACAGAGACTGCATCACTCTGGAGGATGTGGAGGCGGTTTGCCCGCCCAGAATCACCGGGCGTATCTTTGATATGGTGGACGCCATCGGAGCCAGAGATCGGGTGAAAGCGCTGGATTTATACAATGACCTGCAGTTTTTGCGGGAGCCGCCCACCCGCATTTTGTATCTGATCGGAAGGCATTTTAACCTGCTGCTGCAGACGAAGGAGCTGCGGGCCAGAGGACTGGATGGAAGGGCAATGGCTACACAGCTGGGAGTGCCGGGCTTCGCAGTTTCAAAATATGTGCGGCAGGCGGGAGCCTACAGCACAGATCAGCTGAAGAAAGCCCTTTTGGGCTGTATCGAGGCGGATGAGGCCATCAAAAAGGGGAGAATAACGGATAAATTCAGCGTGGAAATGCTGATTATGGAGCTGACTGCGTGAATTTTCACTGAAAAATCTGTGTTTTCTATTTAAAAAGAATAAAGAAAATGATATATTGATGATACTAGGGTCGAAAGGTCAGTGATGGAACGCTTGCGTTCCAATTACTGACTTTGCGATCCGCGGTATCATATTGATTAAAGCACCAAGAGGAGATTTTATGAGAATTGGAATGGGATATGACGTGCAC
>JAJQID010000142.1 GCA_021199405.1 Lachnospiraceae bacterium | reverse complement strand
TGATTGCGATTGTGTTTATTTTCCAGCCGGAGCTTCGTAATTTGGTGGAGGAGCTGTGTAAAAATATTATTTTTCGCCTTATCAATCTGGGCGATCGCATGAATCCGGAGGGAAAGTTTTCCGATAAGACCATGCAGAGCATTGTGAAGGCCTGTACCATCATGAGCAAGGATAAGACAGGCGCATTGATTTTGCTGGAGAATTATCAGAAGTTGACCGATTATGTGGAAACCGGTATTGAGATTGATGCTGTGGTCAGTATGCAGCTTCTGGTCAATATATTTGAGCATAATACGCCGCTGCACGACGGCGCAGTGGTGATCAGCGGGGACCGGATAGTGGCGGCTACCTGCTATCTGCCCCTGTCTGAGGATATGTCAGTCAGCAAGGAGCTGGGGACCCGTCACAGGGCGGCATTGGGAGCCAGTGAGAATACGGATGCCTTTGTCATTGTGGTCAGTGAGGAGACAGGGCAGATCACGGTGGCCAGAGAAGGCGTACTGTCCAGAGGGCTGAGTCCGGATCAGCTGCTGGAGCAGTTGTCCTCCTTCCGGCAGAAGGAAGAAGATCATGGGGAGGAGAGACCCAGGAAACGGGCCAGGCTCATGAGCAAATGGGAGGAAAGAAAGCAGAATGAAAAACAGCAGGGATCAACTGAAAAAATTGAGGGATAAAATTCTGCATAACTGGTATCTCAAGCTGTTTTCGATTGTCTGTGCCGTCATTTTGTGGGCGGTAGCCTACAATATTGAGAATCCGGTGACCAGCACCCGTTTCGCCAATGTACAGGTGACCTTTTTAAATACGGAAGTCCTGGAGGAAAACGGGCAGGTATACGCGGTGTTAAATAATTCCGATGTGGTGCGCACGGTCACGGTGTCTGCATCCCGGACAATCATAGACGATATCACCGACAGCGACATTGAGGTGACGGCGGATTTCTCCAAAATGCGTCTGGACGGGACAGTGGATCTGACTTTTACCTGTACCAAGTATGAAGGAAATGTGACGTTCTCTGCAAGCTCCTCCGTTCTGGAGCTGGAGGTGGAGGATAAGCTGGACAGGTACATTCGCCTGACCGCCGAGGTGACGGGAGAGGCAGCGGATGGTTATATCATATCAGGCAGCACTATTGAACAGAATCAGTTGTCTGTCAGCGGGCCGGAGAGTATCGTCAGCAGCATTGCCGCGGCAAAGGCTTCCGTGGTGCTGGAGGACGCCACAGAGAATGTGGTGACTTATGCGGATATTGTGCTGTAT
This sequence comes from Lachnospiraceae bacterium, assembly GCA_021199405.1. Classification (GTDB taxonomy): domain Bacteria; phylum Bacillota; class Clostridia; order Lachnospirales; family Lachnospiraceae; genus RGIG6307. The sequence goes on along the minus strand of JAJQID010000142.1, from coordinate 5,128 downwards.
GATTCGGAAGGCAATGAGGTTTCCCAGGATCGGCTGACTCTCGGTTCCAGTCGGGTGCGCGTTACGGTGGAGGTGCTCAAGACCAATACAGTTCCTCTTGTGTTTGAGGTGGAGGTCACGCCCGCAGCAGGCTATCTGTTGAGCGGTGAGATGAGCGCAAGTGCAACGGAGATCACGCTGGCAGGAAAGAGCGGCGTGGTGGATAATGTCACGGAGATCGTGATTTCCGGGGAGGAATATATTGTGTCCGACGCCACGGAGGACGTGGTATTCGAGATTGATATTGATGATTATCTGCCCAGCGGTGTGACCCGTGCTGATTCAGGCCAGAGCAGCAGTGTAATTACGGTGACACAGCCGGTGGAAGAGATTTATGAGTACGAGATGACTCTGGATACTGGCAGGATTACGATTTCCAATGTGCCGGAGGGGTATCTTGTCCGGATCGCGGATGAGGCGGAAGCCACAGTGGTAGTATCCGGTCTGCAGGCGGATGTGGAGGAAGTGAGGGCTGCTGATATCACGGCGGTCATCGACGTGGAAGCCTGGATGGAGGATGAGAATCTGACCTCGCTTGTGGACGGCAGAACCTACAATATTCCTGCGGAATACACCATTTCGTCGGAGAGTGTGGAAATTGTCTCGGGAAGTGATATTGCAGTTCTTGTGAAAGAGGAAATCGTGGAAGAATAAGAAGCAAAACGATCAGTGAAAATGAAAAAGAAAGAAGGAGGGTCAATGTGGTATCTCAAAAAGTGGTGGTCAACAGCCTGATCGGGCTGCACCTGCGTCCCGCAGGGGACTTGTGTCGGCTGGCCATGCAGTATCAGTCCAAAATCACATTCCAGTTTAAAAACTATACTGCCAACGCCAAGAGTGTTCTCAGTGTTCTTGGCGCCTGTGTCAAGGGAAATGATGAGATTGAACTGATCTGCGAGGGCGTGGACGAAGAGGAAGCCCTGGCAGCTCTGGTGGACCTGCTGGAGCATCAAATCGATAAATGATGGGCAGGGATTATGCCTGCGGCAGATCGGCCAGAAGCTTCACCGCGGCGGTGTAAGCGTACACGAGCGGGTCATTGTGTTGGAAGAAGATGACGCCGTCCGAAGGAGCATACAGAGTTTCCAGGATATCCCCACTGCCGGGATCGTAGATCTCGGCAACGGGGGTATCTTTTTTTACGTGAGTATCTGCTTCCGCCAGCCGGTGATACAGACCAGCCTGGGTGCTTCTCAGGGAAATCAAATCGCCGTATTCGAAAACGCGGGACTGGCTGCAGTCAGCGGAAGCTTCGCCTGTCAGCATCCCGCCCAGAATCATAAAGCGCTCAATTCCTTCGATGACCTTTGAAGCACTTTGGGGGTCAATACGGCTGGTGGTGTTGGAATACAGGCTATAGGCGTCCGTCTCCCAGATCTGCAGGTTATAGTTCAGAGTTGTGGTATCATAAGGCCGGGGATTGCGGATCACAATGTAGGGAAAACCGAAATCCCTGGCTTTTTCCACATTTTCATAGCCGGTGCGCATCATACGCACATGGGGTGAGAAGTCCCCGGGCATATAAAAGGAGGTCAGCTGAATTCCGCTCTGATACTTGTTGATGACCTCAAAAACCCCCGCCGCGATGCGCTGAGTAGTCTCCCCCAGGCTGTAGCCGGGAAACATTCGGTTAATGTCTGTATTGTCGATGGCCCAGAAGCGCTTGCCGATGTTCATGGAACTGGGGTTGACGGAGGGAATGAGCATGACCTGTTTGCCGGCGATGAAGCGCCCATCCTGTTCCCACTGCCTGAAATAACGCATTAGCTGGGAGCAGATATAAATCTGCTGATACTCGTTTCCGCGCATGGCGCCTACAATGCAGAGCGCTTTCTCTCCCCGGCCAAAGGTGTAGGCCTTCACCCGGAAGTCGTCCCGGTACAGGGATGAGGTACTGTAAATAACGCTTTCTTTCATCGGTTTGCCTCCCTCGCCAAAATCCGGCCCATCAGAGAGCCCTCAGCCACCAGGGGATATTCCCGGATGGTAAAGAGCAGACCGCTTTTATCCGCGTTGATATATTCCCGGATTTCGCCCCGAAGGGGATCAAAAATGTAGCCCACGGTTTCACCCTTGCTGACCCAGGAGCCATGCTCCTTTGTTTTCATGAACATGCCGGAGGTGGGTGCGTTCAGAAAAACCACTTCATCTGGATTATCGCAGATCAGGGGTTCCCGGACAGGGAGAGTATCACCGTCCCACATATCCAGATGCTTCATCAGGCTGAAAATGCCGTCGCAGAACTGTCGGCCGTATTTTTCTGTCAGTCGCATGCCTACCCCCATCTCCGCCACCAGACAGGGAGTTCCCCGGCTGTTCAGGGAATAGGCGAGGGTGGATTCCAGCACGGTGGAATTCCCGTGAACCCAGATCAGGTCCACGTTGGAAAGCCGTGCCAGAGGCACCAGCTCGTCCGCATTTTTTTCATTGATGCGAATCTGGGGAATTTCCGTCAGATATATATTGCTGGCGTGGATATCAAAAACCAGATCAGCGCCCATTAAATCCTCCACCAGCTTCATGGCTGTAAACTCCACCATGTCGCCGGTGTCGCTGCCGGGAAAGGTGCGGTTCATGTCCAGGTCAAAGCCGGGCAGTCCCCGGTTGATGGAATCGATTCCCAGAGGATTGGCTGCCGGGTAGATATCCACGGTGCCATGAAGGCTCTCTATCTGGGAGAGCAGCTTTTGCGCCAGAAGAAAGCAGACATACTGTCCCTCCAACTCATCTCCGTGAATGCCGGTGACCACACAGATTCGCTTCCCGGTTCCGTGGGAGATGGAGTTTTTCTGTATATGATATGTCTCATCCACTGGCAGGCGGATGGACACGATGTCCTGTATCATGCTCTTTGTACTTCCTTTCTCTGCACCAGGACGGATATTTCCTGGGTCTGTTTTCCGAGGCCGTAGAAATGCCCCTGATTGATCCGACAATCGCAGTAGTCCCGGCCGTGGGAAATCTTGATGTGCTGATCAGCGACCAGAATCTGGTTGGTAGGGTCGAAGCCATGCCAGAATTCTCCCTCCTTGACTTCTACCCAGGCGTGGCTTAAGCCCTCGCCCATAAGCATTCCCACCACATATCGGGCCATGATCTTTTTCTCACGAAGAATGGACAGCATAATGTGGGAATAATCCTGGCAGACGCCCTTTCTGAGGGAAAAGGCTTCGGCAGCAGTGGTGTCCACATTTGTAACACCGGAGGTGTAGGTGATTTCTTTTCCCAGTGCCTCCATGACGGCTCTGGCTGTATCCAGGGCGCTGGGGTAGGTGGGCAGGGAATCGGCGAAGGAAAGCAGCGCTTCGTCGGGCCAGGTCAGACGGGTCTGTTGGCGGAACAGATGCTCCCGCCAGGGGTTTCCCTCCGATACCCGCTCAGAAAGGCCGGTGACGGCGTCTCCTGTTACATCCGCACTAAAGTGGGTGTGAGGCTGCCCGGCCCGGCCGACAATACAGCGATTGCCGAAGCTGTCAAAGCTGTCCGAAAAAAATTCGTTTGGGTAGATGGTAATCTGCAGTCTGTCGATGCGCTGCCGTTCATCCGAAATGGGAAAACAACGCAGAGTAAAATGATGATCGTGAATGGGCGCATCAAAACAGATACTCAGATGATAGTGAAAAGACAGAGTCTCCACCGGTTAAACCTCCAGAATGCTCTCCACGGATTTTAAAATCGCCGGATAATTCAGCTCCGGAGCCTGGACCGCATCCAGAAGCTCGATGATACTCTGCGTTCTGTAGCGCAGGGAGCAGCGGTCAATCCGCCCTGCCAGGCGCTGTACTTCCCGGGTGATGTCCACGCGCCCCATGCGCAGGCGGGCGTATAAATCCAGCCGTTCCACCCGTTTTCCTACCTTGATGATATTGCGGGTATTCTCATCATCGATCTGGTCGTCCACAATGCCCCAGAAAGCCAGGATATCATCGATCACGTCCTGAAACTCGATGGCCGGCGCCTGATCTTCCTTTGCCTTCTGCATGCTGTACAGGGCCATCTGGATGTAGGAGAGCGTCTCACTGCCGATCTCCTCCCTCAGTTCAATGGCGTTGTCGTAGGCTCTTGTCAGATTGGAGATGATGGAATTGGGATCTGTCAGGTCGAAGGCATAGCGTGCGATGAAATCGTCCTTATCGGTATAAATATTGGGAATATCAAGGGTAGAACAGAATCTGGAATAATCTGCCTCCGTCATCTGCTCTATGAGTTCGTCAAAGCTCTTTCCGAAAAGTTTTAAAGTTGTGTAGACCCGCTCGGAGTAGCGCCCGAGCCAGTACAGACGGTCCGTGTTGATTACTGACTTAGTACCCATGTGTCTTTAAAGCCTCCTCCCTGTGAAGAATTTACAATAAAGGAATCCGGATTTCTGGAAAATCTGGTCAGTCCGCTCTTCCATACTACGGGCTCCTCCGCGGTCAGCACAAATGCCCTTAAGTCCGCCTTGCGCTCCACGATCTGTCCCCTGTCCTGAATGGGAATATCGCAGAAATCGATGACCTCCTGAGCGATAAAGCGTCTCGGTTCAGCCTTCAGCATGGCGATGAATTTCTCCTTCTGTTCTTTCGTCATCTTGCTGCCGAAGACCACACCGTAGCCGCCGGCCTCCGCCACGTCCTTTAAGACCAGAGTGTCGAATTTATCCAGCACATATTTCATATCCTCCTCGTAGAAGGGGAGATAAGTGGGTGCGTTGTGCAGAATGGGCTCCTCGCCGAGATAATATTTAATCATTTTCGGTACGAAATAATAGATGCCCTTGTCGTCGGCGATGCCGTTGCCGGGCGCGTTTAAGAGCGCCACATGGCCTTTTCGGTATACGTCAAAAATATGGGGAACACCGATCACTGACTCCGGGTTGAAATTCATGGGATCCATGTATTCGTCGGAAATGCAGCGGTAGACTGCGCCTACCCGTTCCTTCTTTCCGGCATAGCCCTTGAAATACAGGTAATCGTTCTCCACCTCCAGATCGCTGTAGGTCACTAACGGCACCCGCATCTGTTCCGCAAGATAGGAGTGCTCAAAGTAGGCGGCGTTGTAGCGGCCCGGCGTCATGACCACGCTCAGGCCTCCGGTATTTACATAATCC
>JAJQID010000129.1 GCA_021199405.1 Lachnospiraceae bacterium | reverse complement strand
GCGCAGATGCGGGCCGCGGAATACAAAGGACTTTCCGAAGAAGAAATTCAGGAAAGAGAACGGCAGAAGGAAATGCGCAGGAAAAAGAACAGGGAGATACTGGAGGATACGCTGGGGATTCTGGAAAATGGGAGCTTTGAAAAAGAAGGACAGGAAATAAAGCTTTCCTTCTCCCCGGAACAGATGAGAAAAATACAGGTGTTTCTGCCGGAAAAAATTGATGAGCTGCGGACGGAGGAAGTCTCCGCTCCGGAAACGGCTTCTGTCACGGACAATGTGGAAAGTGCCGGGGAACGGACGCAGGCAATGTCAGGCTGCATGTTTGGCTGTGAAAATATGGATGCTCTGGTCCTTGCACAGAGGAAATATCTGGAATTAAAAGAAAAGGGCGATTCAGACCCGAAAGTTCTGGTCCTGAATCTGGCAAGCTCCACGCATCCCGGCGGTCAGACCCGCAAGGGTGCCAGCGCACAGGAGGAGGATCTCTGTCGCAGGTCCTCTCTACTGCTTTCTCTGGAAAGTAACGATGCAAAGAAATATTATGATTATAATAATGCGCGCAAAACACACATGGGTTCTGACGGTGTGATGATTTCGCCCTGCGTGGAGGTTATCAGGGACGCTTCCTCTGAGACACTTTCCGAGCCGTTTCCGATTTCTGTCATGAGCTGTGCGGCCCCGATGATTCGCCTGGGGCTGGAAGGTATGTCGCAGCAGGAATATGAAATTATGCTGTATCGGCGCATTCAGGGAATGCTTCTGGTCGCGGCTTCGCAGAATTATCGTCATCTGATTCTGGGCGCTTTTGGCTGCGGCGTATTTGGCAATGATGCCGCCGTTGTCTCAGATTTATTTTATCATGTGATACAGAAACTGACCTATTGCGGCAAGGGGAGCGGGCAGCTGTTTGACTCCATTGATTTTGCAGTGCTCTGTCGCCCGGAAAAGGATTATAATTACAGAGAATTCTGCAGAAATTTTTCTCACAGAGATGACTCCGCAGTTGTCGGGAGCGGTGAATAACAGGAGAGTGAGCGCAAAATGTGGATTCGTATTTTTAAAGCCTGGCTCAAATGGCGAAAGAACTGGGATTCATTATGTAATCGCTGTGGAAAGTGCTGCTATGCCCGTTCTGTCTGGGCAAAGAATCGTGTGTCGATACATTTTGACGACCCATGTGAAAATCTGGATGAAGAAACGCACCTGTGCAGGGTGTATGAAGATCGTTTCCGCAAATGCAGTCACTGCGGAAAAGTGAATCTGTTCACGGCGCTGTTTAACCCAACTCTGCCAAATGACTGCGCATACAGACGGACATTCCGCTTATGGGATAAGGAGTAAGGAACTGTCATGCTTCCCTCATGTTCGGAGAAGTCAGAGCGTATACCGTCCCAATCTATGGGAAAGGGTATACGCTCTTTTTTCATTGAAATTCCTGCTGCTCCATGATAGAATTTTATTATGAGTTTCCATTAATCTGATTTTAATCTTTTTCTTCTTTTACCTTAATCCGGCGGTGATATGATAGGCTTCGATGGTAAAGGCAGCCGTTTGTTTTTTTCAGGATAAAAATATCGAAAACCCGTCGGCGGGTCTGATCATGAATGCAGCAAAAAATAAAAAATGAGGAGGAAAGTCATGGAAAAACTGGAAAAGGTGGAAAAAATCAGGGAGAAAACCGGCGTCTCCTATGAGGATGCGTACAACGCCCTGGCGGAGAGCAGCTGGGATATTCTGGACGCACTGGTGCTTTTAGAGCGGCAGGGGAAGATTAAGGAGCCTGAGAGAAGTACCTATTCGACAAGGGAAGAGTCGGAAAGCTTCCGGGACGCTTCGGAGAGCTATGAGGAAAGCAGCAGGAGGATGAGCCGTAAAGAACGGTCGCATGTCATTAAGGGAAAGCTGAAGCGATTATTCAGAAAGAGCTGTGATAATTATTTCCTGGTGGAAAAGGGGGACAGAGTGATTATGGAGGTGCCCCTTCTGGTGATGGTGGTGGTGCTGATTGCCGCTTTCTGGGCGCTGGCGATTGCGCTGGTGGCTGGCCTGTTCTGCGGCTTCCGATATTCCTTCCGGGGAGAGATCGCGGAAAATGTGGATGTAAACGGCGCCTGCGACAGGGCGGCCGAGATGTGTGAGAACGTCAGAAAAGAATTTGAGGAGCTGTAATACCTATGCCCGCAGGAATTTTGATTGTAGAGGATGAGGAAAAGATCGCCCGTTTTGTGGAGCTGGAATTAAAGCATGAGGGCTACGAGACGAGGAAGGCTCATAACGGGCGGGAAGGGCTGGAGCTGGCGCAGACAGGAGAGTTTGATCTGATTCTTCTGGACGTGATGCTGCCGGAATTAAATGGCCTGGAGGTTTTGCGGCGGCTGCGCAGGACCTCCCAGGTGCCGGTGCTTCTGCTGACAGCCCGGGATGCGGTGATGGATAAGGTGGCAGGGCTGGACGCAGGCGCGGACGATTATATCACCAAGCCCTTCGCCATTGAGGAGCTGCTGGCAAGGATCAGGACAGCCCTGAAAAGGCGAAGCAGGGGAGAGGAGCTTAAGACAACGGTGCTGAGGGCAGGCGATCTGGCTATGGACGTGGATCGCCATGAGGTGACCTTTCAGGGGCAGCAGATCGAGCTGACTCACCGGGAATATGAGCTGCTGCGGGTTCTTCTGAAAAATAAAAATCTGGTGCTGAGCCGGGAGAAGCTGATCAACGAGGTCTGCGGCTATGATTACGCGGGGGAGACCAATGTGATCGATGTGTATGTCCGCTATCTGAGGGCCAAGATCGATGATCGCTTTGGCGTCAGGGTGATCAGTACGGTGCGGGGCGCGGGATACAGCATTAAGGAGGGGTGACACAATGAAAGAGAAGCCGAAAGCTGCCTCGTCTATCGCAGGAAGGCTGAATCTGTATTTTGGCGGGCGCATGTTGGCTGCTTTTTTCTATCTGGATCTGGTCATACTGGCAGGATTTGTCTCAACCTTTTTTTACTGGGTGGAAAAACAGGCGCCGGGCAGCGGCAGTATTATAGAGAGATATTTTTCCATGGAATCGGAATATCTGTATTACATAGTGGAATTTCAGAACGGCGGGATGAGCAGCTATGATATTTTTGCACTTTTGCGCACTGCCCTTCCGGCCTTTCTTTTTGTGCTGATTGTGGAGGCGGAAACGCTGGTGTCCGGGCTGTTTCACACCAGGGAAATCCGGCGGATTCTGCGGCCCTTAAACGATCTGGCCAGGCAGGCGGAGGAACTGAGCAGGGTCTCCTTTGACAATGATAAGTTCCGGATTCTGGAGGAGGCGATCTCTCATATGGAGCCGGACGCCAGACTTGTCACGGGGGAGAGGGAGCTGCAGAGCCTGGAGGTGGCGGTTAACAATATGCTGGACCGCATTCGGGAGAGCAATCGCAGGCAGAGTCAGTTTGTATCGGACGCTTCCCATGAGCTGCGCACTCCAATTTCAGTGATTCAGGGCTATGTCAATCTGCTGGACCGCTGGGGAAAGGAGGATTCGGCGGTTTTGGAGGAGGCCATTGACGCGCTGAAAAATGAGGCCGACCACATGCAGGAGCTGGTGGAGCAGCTGTTGTTTCTGGCCAGAGGGGACAGCGGACGCAACAGGCTCAAGCCGGAGCGTTTTGTCCTTTCTGATCTTCTGTGGGAGGTGTGCGAGGAATGCCGGATGATCGACGGCGGGCATGAGTATGCGTATGTCGGGGAGGAGAACGTGGTCTGCACGGCGGATGTGGCGATGATCAAGCAGACAGTGCGCATTTTTACGGATAATGCGGCCAAATATTCCGCTGCCGGCGGCAGGATTAAGCTGTCCGCCTTTCCCGGGGAGGGCTGTGTCCGATATGTGGTGCAGGATGAGGGCGAGGGGATATCCGCCGGGGCGGTTTCCCATGTGTTCGATCGCTTTTACCGTTCCGACGAGGCGAGAAATTCCACAACCGGGGGAAGCGGGCTGGGGCTTTCCATCGCGAAATGGATTGTGGAGGCTCACGGCGGCGTGATTGAGGTCCTTTCCAGAGAGGAATTTGGTACGAGATTTACGGTGGAGCTGCCGCAGGGGAGAGAAAAAGGGACGGAGAGCAGTGGCATGAGATGAGCATGGAGCTATAAGAAGTCTTTCACTCTTTGCGCAATTATTTCCGCCAGCAGCCCCATGCCCTCTTCATCTTCCTCATCGAAGCGGGAGGGCAGCGGACTGTCGATGTCGATTACGCCGAAAACCTGATCGTTCACAAAAATCGGCGTGACGATTTCCGAGGAGGAGTTCAGATCGCAGGCGATGTGATTGCAGCAGCTGTGTACGTCGTCCACCCGCTGCTGCGAACGCTCCTTTACTGCGGTGCCGCAGACGCCGTCGCCGACCAGAATGTGAGCTACCGCGGGCTTTCCCTGAAAAGGTCCCAGAACAAGCCCCTTATTTTTTAACAGATAAAAACCGACCCAGTTGATGTCTTTCAGATAAAGAGCCATCAGCGCGGAGGTGTTGGCTAAAGCTGCGTACAGGTCGGTGGTTTCATTGAAAATATTCTGAATGTGCTGCGCCATCTGCGCGTACATTTCTTTTTTGGTGTGAAATTCTGTTATGGTAATATCCATGAGATACCCTTTCCGGATTCATTTCTTATTTTGGCAATTCAGCCGTCGGCTGTCGGCTTTCGGATTTCAGCGGTCAAAGCAGATTACATATCAGATTTTATAAGCTTCCAACTTCTTACTTCTGTGTGTTTTCAGATAAGAAGCGTCTGCCGACAGGGCTTTTCCGGATGATTTCCCAGATCAGAGCCATCACCAGGCTTAAAACCAGACCCCAGAATACATCGATGACGGAGTGCTGTTTGATAAACAGCGTGGAAACCGGAATCAGAAACGCCAGAATCCAGGATAGCGCTTTGATCAGACGGCTGTGTTTGAAATTTTGATAGCGGGTCACTACCATGTGAGCGGCCACTGTGCTGGAAACATGGATGGAGGGGCACACATTGCAGGGCGGGTCGATGGAACGGATGGTTTTCACGATCCAGGCGCAGATATTGTTGGAGGTAATTTCCTGGCGAAGCTCCAGGCCGTTGGGCCAGATGGCGTAGATAAAAAGGCAGACCGTGCCGCCGGCGAAGATCAGAAAGTTATAGCGCAGGAAGGAGTTCTTGTCCTTCAGCATAAAATAAAGGAAAAAGAAGGGAATCCAGGCATACCAGAGAAAATAGGGAATGACGAAATATTCGTTGAAGGGAATCAGATCGTCCAGAGAAGAGTGCAGGTAATATTTTGGCTCCGGCTCCACCAGCTCCAGAATGCCGAAGCCGGCCAGAAATACCAGCGCATAAAGGCCGGCAAGGCAGTACTTGTGTGATTTCACCCAGGAGGTTATTTCTTTTGTCATATGTAAATGATCCTTTCCTCATCCTTTATGCAGCTGATTGGCAGAATATAAACGGAGCTGCCGGAAGCAATGCGGCCCAAAAGGGATGATTTTTCAGAATGAATTTTACAGTTGAAGCAGCTGTTTATATGATTGCATTTGTATGAAACATAAATTGACACATAAATTACATTATAGCAGAACGGCAATGAGAAAACTATAAATTCTTTCTAAACTTTCTGCTGTGCTTTTCATTGCTTTTACATATATAAAGTGATATAATCAGTCGCAGATTTGGCACTTTAACGCGTTGAACGCCAAAAGGAAAGCGGAAAGGATTGTCCGGAAGGCGGAGATCATAACGGGAATGAGAGCCGGATCGAATAATCGAAATGAGGAAGAGAAAATGACAGAAGACAAAAAACTCAACATGCCGCAGTCAATCATACTGCTGCTTCTGATCATCGGTTCGGTGGCGGTCTGCATCCGTTTAAAGACCGGCGGTCCGATGATCGGCCTGTTTTTCAGCTGGATCATCATCTATCTGTTCTGCCTGGTGCTGCGGATTGACTATGGGAAGATCATCGGCGGCGCCTATGACGCGGTGCGTGTGGTAGTTCCCACGCTGATCCTTTTGATGTCCATCGGCGTGATGATCGGCACCTGGCTGCAGAGCGGCACCATTGCTACGATCATTGTGGGAGGACTGCAATTGATCAATCCCACCTGGCTTTTGCCGCTGGCATTGATTTTCTGCGCAGTCTTAAGTCTGGTGACGGGAACGTCTTACGGCTCTGTGGGAAGCGCCGGTGTGGCCATGATGGCCATCGGCAACGCCATGGGTATTAACCCCGGTATGGTAGCGGGCGCGGTGATCTGCGGCGCCATGTTCGGCGATAAATTAAGCCCTCTGTCCGATACCACCAATCTGGCGCCGGCAGTGGCGGGCTCCAAGCTGGGAGATCACGTGAAGTCCATGCTCTGGACCACCGTTCCCGCCTTTCTGGTCAGCCTTGTAATCTTTACCATTCTTGGAATCCAGCAGACCAG
>JAJQID010000221.1 GCA_021199405.1 Lachnospiraceae bacterium | reverse complement strand
TGGTCTGCTGGCATTGCTTTGCCTCAGATTGGCCGTGAATAGTAACGCCCCGGAATATTCACATAGATTTTGTACCTTGACATTTTATTATGAGTTCTTTTTGCCGCAGCATTTTTCACGGACGTGGTCCGACCAGGGCATGAGGTCATAGACGAAGTCCCTGCAGGTATCGTCCGAGTGCTGGACGAGTTCAGTCAGCAGAAGCTCCAGGTAATCGTAGATCCTTAAGTGGTTTGCCTTGGCGGTCTCTACCAGGCTGTAGAGGATAGCGCTTGTCTGGGCTCCGCGGATGGTGTCCATGTTGACCCAGTTTTTCCTGTCCAGGGTAAACGGGCTGTTCAGCGACACTCCCAAAGGAGCCGAAGCCAGTGCTACCGTATATACAATGGTCGAAATGGCCAGGGTCCATGACTTGAACATCTACAAATATCTCTGCTACCTGCTGGAGCAGCTGTCGGACACGCTGATGACCGATGAAGCCATGGCGAAGCTGGTACCATGGGATCCGGATGTCAAAGCGAGATGCTCCGGAGCTTTATAAAGTAAAATGCTTGCTCCTGTCAATTTGAATATAGTTAAATGCTTGCAGTTCTCGCAATGCTGTGGGGACTGCAAGAGTTTTGCGATACGTTACTTTATTAAGCGCTTACGAAAAAAGTGGCCTGGATGTTGAAAAAATCCCGGTTTTCTGCGACTTTTCGCTTGCAGAACACCGGGATTTATGCTACCCTATGAATAGGTGTAATTACGCCTATATAAGGAGGATGGTATGTACCTGAAATTTCTCGTTGACATTCCAAACGTTCCGGGTAAGATCACCTACCGGCGAAAGGCGGATACGGACTATGTTTATTATGAGTACGACCGCAAATATGACAAGGGAACGCAGATCACAAATCCCAAAAGGGCAACAATCGGGAAACGTTCTAAGGACGATCCTGCAAAAATGCTGCCGAACCAGAATTTCCTGAAATATTTTCCGGAAACGGAGCTGCCGGAGGAGATGGACAGGACATGCAGGAGCAGCTGCCTTAGGATCGGAGATTACATTGTAATAAAGAAGATAATGGAAGAATACCATCTGCCGGAGATCCTTTCGCATTATTTCAAGGGGAAAGACCTGGGGCTGTTCCTTGACCTTGCGGCTTATTCGATTGTGACGGAAAGTAATGCTGCACAGTATTATCCTGAGTATGCATACAACCATCCACTATTTACAGAGGATATGCGCATTTATTCCGACACGAAAATATCCACATTCCTCCATTCCATTACGGAAGACCAGAGTGTCAGTTTCCTGAATGAGTGGAATTCGAAGAAGGATCACCGTGAAAAGATTTATATTTCTTATGATTCTACGAACAAAAACTGTCAGGCAGGTGACCTGGAGATTGTGGAATACGGCCACCCAAAGGTAGACCAGGGGCAGCCGATCTTTAATTATGCGATCGCTTATGACACGCATAACCGTGAGCCGCTGTTTTATGAGAAATACCCGGGCAGCATCAATGACATATCCCAGCTGGAATTCATGCTGGACAGGGTTTATGGCTACGGATACAGTAAGATCGGCTTTATTCTGGACCGGGGATATTTCAGCAGGCAGAACCTCGAAGCCATCCGGGAAAAGGGCTATTCCTACCTGATAATGGTGGAAGGTATGGCGTCTTTTGTAAACGGGCTTGTTCTGGAAAAAAGGGGGACATTCGAGGAGAAATGGGTGAATTATATAGAAGGTTTTGAAGCATATGGGACAACAATAGAAACAAAACTGTTTGCAACGGATGAAAAGAACGTCTACGTGCATATTTACCACAGCATAAAAAAGGAAAGCGCTGAGCGGACGAGCCTGGAGAACGGGATCCGCAAGATGAAACAGTACATGAAGAAGCATACAAACGAAGCCATGGAATTCGGCAGTGGTTTTGAACAGTACTTTATTCTCCACTATAATGAAAAAACCAAGCAGTTTCAGTTCGCAGAGGAGCGTGTCAGTGCAATAGAGAAAGAATCGAAACTGGCAGGGTATTATTGCATCATCTCATCAGAAAAGATGACTGCAAAGGAAGCAATGATTAAATACAAAAGCAGGGATGCATCTGAAAAACTTTTCCGTGGAGATAAGAGTTACCTTGGAAACAATAGTCTCCGGGTTTATACAGATGAATCAGCCGGCGGCAAAATCTTCATAGAGTTTGTAGCATTGATCGTGCGGAGCCGCATCTATACATATCTAAATGATGAAATGAAAGAGCTGGAAACGAAGCCGAATTATATGACGGTTCCTGCAGCGTTAAAGGAACTGGAGAAGATCGAAATGGTACGCCTGACAGACAACGTATACCGGATGGATCATGCAGTCACGAAGACACAAAAGACCATCTTAAAGGCATTTGGGATGGATGCGGTACAAGTAAAATACCAGGCTGCTGAAATAAGCGAAAAATTAGCAGAGCAACAGAGGAAGCAGGAGGAGCGAAAAAATGGCAAGGGCGGTCGGGATGGAAGCATTGGAATAGAAGATAGAAAAAGCACAGGAGCGTGTGATCCGCACGAAGGCAGCTTATGACGAGGCAGTAAACGACTTGCAGGAGCTGCTTGATAAAAAGACGGCTCTGGAGGAACAGGAGATCATAAAGGCGGTCGCAAACAGTAATAAAACTTACGCTGAGATCATCCGGTTTTTGACAGAAGCAGAGACGGAGGAATAAGGAAGGCATAGTCCATTGCTGCTGTCAATGGATACGCGATGGACTATGACTAAGCAATGTAAAAATGCATATAACGAATTTTAGGCGTAAAATTTCGGGAAGTTAACATCCATATGAGTCCGCGCGTAGTCAGTCAGGGACATTCAGACAGATGAAATCTGGTGAGGAATAGCAAGGATGGTTGAAAATTACAGCCCAAAAGGGCAATAATATTCAACACGACGCTTGCAGATCTTTTCTGAGCGTGTTACAATAATTGAAAATTATAGCCTATATGGGCAAAATATTTCAACGGAGGGATGCGAAAACGTGGAAATTAAAAGAGATTCTTATCTGCAGGAATTGATTTCGTACCAATGGGATGGACAGGTCAAGGTGATAACCGGCATACGCCGCTGTGGAAAATCGTATCTGTTGAAAATTTTATATAAGGATTACCTGATTGCGAATGGAGTGAATGAGGAACAGATCATCACGATTGAGCTTGATCTTGCAAAGGACATAAGATATCGCAATCCTCTGGAGATGGCTTCGTATGTCAGGAGCATTGTTGAGGGGAAACAGCAGCAGTTTTATCTGTTTGTAGATGAGATACAGATGTCTGATCCGGTTCCGAATCCATACAATTCAGACGGAAAAAAGATAACGTTTTATGATGCGCTAAATGATTTGAAAGGACTTCCTAACTTAGATGTGTATGTGACAGGCAGCAACTCAAAAATGCTGTCCTCAGATATACTGACTGAGTTCAGAGGTCGCAGTGATGAGATACGGATGCATCCGCTAAGTTTTGCAGAATACTATTCCGCCGTGGGCGGGGATAAAAGCGAAGCGTTTGATGATTATGCATTTTATGGCGGGATGCCGCTGATTTTATCAAGGCCGACAGATGCAGCGAAAATGAATTATCTGAAGGCGCTTTTCACTGAGGTATATATCAAGGACATTGTTGAGCGTAAAAATATAGAACGACAGGATATATTGGAGCAGATTATTGATTTGCTGAGTTCTTCTATTGGTTCTCTGACTAATCCAACGCGGATCGCCAACACACTGCGGTCAAAGCAGGATGCACAGGTTGCGCCGAACACCATACGGTCATATATCGGCCATCTTGAGGATGCGTTCCTTTTTTCTGAGAGTAAGCGGTATGATGTCAGAGGAAAGGCATATCTTGACTCACCGAGCAAGTACTACAGCGAAGATATCGGACTGCGGAATGCGAGGATTGGATTTCGACAGCAGGAGATGACGCACATTATGGAAAACATGATATACAATGAGCTGATTATCCGGCAGTTTTCCGTAGATGTAGGGGTTGTCTATGGGCGGGAACTAAATGAGAATAAAAACTGTGTTCGCATACCAAGAGAAATTGATTTCATTGCGACTATTGGCGGAAAGAAGGTATATATACAATCTGCATATGCTTTGCCTACGGAAGATAAGCAACAGACGGAACTAAAACCTTTTTTTCTAACGGGAGATGCTTTTCCTAAAATGATTATCCGTAAGGATATAGGAAAAAGATGGTACGATGAAAACGGGATTTTGAACGTCAATGTGATTGATTTCCTGTTAGATAAAGATATTATCTGAGGAAACCCCAGAGAACAGGGCAGTGGACCCCTTCAAAGTGGAAGTTAACTTTTCACTTCAGTGTATGTAAAAATCCCGTGAACTTGGTTGCAAAAAGTTTCCAAAAAGGGTATGATAGGCGGTGATGGAAAGTTATCGGGTCATATACAATCAGGAGAACCGAATACAGATTTACACCGGGGAGGTCGTGGAGAAGCGATCCCGCTTTATCGCCAATATCCGGGCGGCGGAGAGCGAGGAGGAGGCCATGGCCTTTGTGGAGCAGATGAGGAAGCGCTACTATGATGCCCGGCACAACTGCTATGCTTTTGTGGTGGGGCCGCGTGGGGAGCTTGCGCGTTCCAGCGACGACGGGGAGCCCTCCGGAACAGCGGGACGGCCCATGCTGGAGGTGCTGCAGGGAGCGGAGCTTAAGAACGCGGCGGTGGTAGTGACACGGTATTTTGGCGGGGTGCTTCTGGGTACGGGAGGCCTGGTGAGGGCTTATACCCAGGCGGCGCAGGAGGCGCTGAGGCTTTGCCCGACGGCCATCATGAGAAGCGGGAAACGAGTGGAGATTGAGACGGATTACAACGGCATTGGGAAGATATTGTATTTGCTGGGCAGGAGAAATCTGACGCAGGAGAGCAGCGAATACACGGATCGGGTGTGCCTGCGGGTTCTGATCCCGGAGGAGGAAGTTCCAGAATTTACGAAAGAAGTGACAGAGGTTACCGCGGGACGCGGCCGGATCAGGGAGCTGGAGGAGGTGTTTTATCCGGTTCCGGAATAGGAGGAAGCCATGAATACAATCGATGAACAGCTGGAAATGATAGCTACTTTTCTGGAACAGAAACAGTATACCACTCTTCGGCAGGCGCGGACGGAAATGAACGAGGCGGACATTGCCGCCGCTCTCGCCAGACTGGAGGAGGCGGACGTCAAGACGGTGTTCCGCATTCTGCCCAAGGATCTGGCGGCGGATATTTTTTCCTATATGGAGGTAGACCAGCAGCAGATGGTCATTACCTCCCTCTCCGACAGGGACGCAGGGCGGCTGATCGACAGGCTGCAGGCGGACGACGCGGCGGATTTCCTTGACGAGATGCCCGCCAATATTGTGAAAAAGATTCTGGCCAACGCAAGCCCCGATACCCGCAGGGATATCAACCAGCTGCTCCAGTATCCGGAGGACAGCGCCGGCAGCATCATGACGGTGGAGTATGTGGAGCTGAAGGAGAATAACACCGTCGCCGGAGCCCTGGACAGGATACGAAAGATCGGACTGGATTCCGAGACCAGCAATATCTGTTATGTGCTGGATCCATCCAGGCTTTTAGTGGGAACGGTCACTCTGCGCAAGCTGGTGATCAGTGATCCGAAGGCTTTCATCGAGGATATCATGGACACCCATGTGATTTCTGTGAATACGCTGACTGACCAGGAAGCGGTGGCCAGGCAGTTCCAGAAATACGACCTGATGGCCATGCCGGTGGTGGACAATGAGAGCCGCATGGTGGGTATTGTCACGGTGGACGATATCGTGGACATCCTGCAGGAGGAGACCACGGAGGATATTGAAAAGATGGCGGCTATCGTTCCTACGGACAAGCCGTACATGAAGACCGGTGTTGTGGAGACCTTCTGGAAGAGGATTCCCTGGCTGATGCTTCTGATGGTATCCGCCACCTTTACCTCCAGGATCATGGCGACCTTTGAGACAGCCCTGGCGGCCTGCGCCAGCCTGAGCTTTTTCATTCCCATGCTCATGGATACCGGCGGAAATGCCGGCGGATAGGCCAGTGTTTCCATTATCCGCGCTCTGTCCCTGGACGAGGTGGAACCGGGAAGCCTGCCGAAGATTATCTGGAAGGAGCTGCGGGTGGCGCTTTTGTGCGGCACCGTTCTGGCGATTGTAGGCTTTTTCAAGGTATGGCTGTACGATAAGGTGGGAACTCAGGTGGCCTTTGTGGTGGCGGTGACCATGCTGGCGACGGTGTGCTGCGCCAAGCTGGTGGGCTGTCTTTTGCCCATGGGAGCCAAAAAGCTGGGCTTTGACCCGGCGGTGATGGCAAGCCCCTTTATCACTACCATTGTGGACGCGATTTCGTTGTTATTGTATTTTCAGATTGCCAGCCATATACTGGCGGATATGTTATAAGGAGGAAATAATA
>JAJQID010000046.1 GCA_021199405.1 Lachnospiraceae bacterium | reverse complement strand
AAACACATCCTGTTCCTCGCCTTCAAAATTATAATAGACGACGCCGCTGTTTTCCTCCGCCAGAACAGAGGATGCGTCCATGCCGCGGATAAAATCATCGGACAAGTTCGGAATGGCCTCCACGTAAATATCGGAAATTGCTGAATTGTCCTCATTCCAGGAATTCTCCCCGCTGCTGTCGGTGCCGGAAGCTTCAGAAGCAGCGTCAATGCTGCTGCTCTCCGCCGTACTCTCTGTGACAGAGCTCACACCTGCCTGCTCCTGTCCCGTGCCGCATCCGATCAGCAGGCTGACTGCCAATACCATGGAAATTACTGCCGGGATCATTTTACGTCTGATCTGTTTTGTCATTTGCATTCTGAATTCTGTACCTCCTCATAAATAAATCATATCAGTAATGCGCAGGTTATCAAAACCCTGCTTTACTTTTCTGGAATAATTGACTATAATTACCCTGATTTCAAACCTGATTATATACATTTTGGCTAATCGGAGACAATATCTCAAAACGATTTCTAACCTTATATTTGTATCATATTCGGGAATACAATAAACCAGGACCATTGGAGGATATCGTGCCCGGAGAAGAACACACCATACTCAATATGCCTCAGGCGCTTGAAAGCCAGGACTCTCCTATCAATATCCGGAATGTGCACAGCGATTTCAGTCAGTTCTACCGCATGGACGCTCCATTTCAGCTGACCATGGAATACTGTAACGGTTCGGAGGCTGAGGATTATGTCAATATTGTGACCCTTTCTCCGGATAAATCCATTCTGTATCAGGAAACTCTGGCTGAAAAAAATCGCGTCCGGACGAAAGCCACGCCTCATATCCATGACTTTTATGAATTTGTCATCGTTCTGGAGGGGAATATAGACCTGATTATTGAGGAAAAGGAGTACCTGTACACCGCCGGAAGCTGCTGCCTGCTCAACAGAAGCCTGCGCCATCTGGAGCGGTATCATTCCGGGTGCAGAGTGCTGTTCCTGGGAATTTCCCCGGAGTTTATGGAAGAGTTATTTGCGTCAGCACAGAATTCTTCTTTTCCATGTGAAAAAGAATTTTACGGGAGTGATATTCATGGCTTTATCACTGCTGATCTGAGAAATCCGGGGAAAAAAGAGTATATTGATTTTATTCCCGCGTATCAGAATCGCTGGAAAAATAACAGGGGGAATTGCCCGGAGGCTGATAATCTGCGCTCTCTGGCGGAGTCCATGATGAAAATCATGCTTTCTCCTTCTTTTGGGGCGTCCTTCCAGATTAGTGGATTGCTCTGTGACTTTTTATCCCGTATTTCCTCTCCCTGCCATTATCACAGCACCGTGATCCGCCTGGAGACAGGCAGTGATTTCTTGATTTTTTCCCGGGTCAGCCGCCTCTTTGAGGAGAGTGACGGGCGGATTTCCAGATCCGGCATGGAGCAGCTTTTACATTACAGCGGCGATTATCTCAACCGTATCGTGAATAAGTATACCGGAATGAGCCTGTTTGAATACGGTATGACCTTCTGCCTGAAAAAAGCGGCCCGGTACCTGACGGAGACAAACGAGCCCATCAGTGAGATCGCAGCCAGGCTTCATTTTTCAAACAGGACTCATTTTTACTCTTTATTCAAAGAAAAATATGGAGTTACGCCAAAAGAATACAGAAAAATGCATCAGTGAAACGGATGTGCTTTTAAATGGTAAAAATGCACAAAAAGGGAATCGAACTTTTTTTTTTTGTCAAATATGCATAAATTTTGATTGACATATAAAAGAAGCAATGCTACAATAGCTTCGATGAGAACACTCGTCAAAACTTTCACAAGACATGTATGCAGAATGTCCTGTGAGAAATATTTTTGTAAAGGAGAAAAGAAACAATTATGAAAAAGAAATTGTTAGCGGTACTGCTTGCCGGGACAATGACTGTTTCCATGCTCAGTGCCTGCGGAAGCTCCAGTTCTTCCAGCAGCACCTCCAGCAGCAGTTCCAGTGAGAGCACAAGCTCCAGTGAGAGCAGCTCTTCTGAAGAAGCCAGCACCGAATCTGTCGGCGCAGGCGAGACCATCACCATCTGGGTGGCGGACGCTGTTACCAGCCTGACCCAGACCATGGCTGAGGAATTCATGACGGAGAACGGTTATGAGTACACTGTAGTTGTGGAGTCTGTAGGCGAGGGCGATGCGGCTTCCAATATGATCACTGACGTGGAGGGCGGCGCAGATATCTATGGATTTGCACAGGATCAGCTGGCCCGTCTGGTATCAGCAGGCGCAGTACAGCAGCTGACCGGCACCGGTTATGACACCACCATTGAGGAAGAGAACGGCGCAGGTTCCGTAGCGGCGGCAACCTTCGGTTCCACCCTGTATGCGTTCCCCATGAGCGCGGACAACGGCTACTTCCTGTATTATGACAGCAGCGTCATCACCGATCCTACTTCTCTGGAGCAGATTGTGGCGGACTGCGAGGCGGCAGGCAAGAACTTCTACTTTGAGATCAACTCCGGCTGGTATCAGGTAGCCTTCTTCTTCGGCACCGGCTGCACTCTTACTTATGAGACCAATGACGACGGTACCTTCGCATCCTGCGATATCGACTATGCTTCTGATGCGGGTCTTGTGGCTCTGAAGGAGATCATCGAGCTTGAAGCTTCTTCCGCATTCCAGAATGGGTCTTCCTTAAGCAGCGCTACCAACGTAGCGGCTATCGTGGACGGTACCTGGGATTCTGACGCGGCAAAGGAGCTGTTTGGCGACAATTACGCGGCGGCCAAGCTTCCCAGCTTTGTGGGCTCCGACGGCGAGACCTATCAGCTGAGCTCTTTCAGCGGTTATAAGCTTCTGGGCGTGAAGCCTCAGACAGACGCTACCAAGCTGAGAGTTTGCCTGGAGCTGGCACAGTATCTGACCAGCGAGGAATGCCAGCTTGAGAGATTCAACGCAGTAGGCTGGGGTCCCTCTAATCTGGCGGCTCAGGAGGACGAGGCTGTACAGGCTGACGTGGCTCTGAGCGCTCTGGCAGAGCAGTCCAACTACAGCATTGGCCAGGGACAGTATCCGGATGATTACTGGACGCTGGCAACCGCTCTTGGCGACGATATCATTTCCGACAATATCACAGCCGCTACCTCTGATGAGGATCTGATGGCTACTCTGGAGGATTTCGAGACCAAGTGCATTTCTTACGCACAGTAAGGAAACGTAAGCAATATAGCATAAGGATTATTTTAAAGGGGAGAGACTGCATCTCTCCCCTTACTTCTTTCGGATACCCCGGCGCGCAGAAAATGACGGGTGTTTTTCAGACAGGGGCGTGCGCCGGAAATAACGTAGAATGGGGGTACTATGAAAAAAGTTGCAGCATTTTTTCAGGCGATCGGCGCCAATATCAAAGATATCGGCGTGACGTTTAAAGAAGGAGACTGGAAGACGAAGGTGTCCTTTGTGATCTTTGGCTTTGGTCCGCTCCTGAGAAAGTATTATTTGAGAGGAATTGCTTTCCTGGCGCTGGAGATTCTGTACATATGGTATATGGTTTCCTTTGGCGCATCTTATCTGGCCAAATTCGGCACCCTTGGTACGGTGGAGACCCATATGGATCCCACCACCTTTGTTACAGTTTATGGGGACAACAGCTTCCTGATCCTTCTGTGGGGTCTTTTGAGCATTCTGTTTACAGTTCTCCTGATCGCCCTGTGGCGCATGAATATCAGTGAGAACCGGAGAGAGGAGCTGGCGGCGAAAGCCGGCAAGGAGGTTCCGACCATCCGTCAGGATCTGCATCAGCTCATTGACAGCAAGTTCAACTATACCTTATTGTCCCTGCCGACGCTGGGCATTTTCCTGTTCATGATCCTGCCCATCATTTTCATGATCTGCGTGGCCTTTACCAACTATGACTTCAGTCATCAGGCGCCCTCCAAGCTCTTTACCTGGGTGGGACTGAGCAATTTTGCAAATTTGTTCTCCTTCGGCGGAGACGGCTTTGGAGCGACCTTTGCGAAAGTCCTGAGCTGGACTATTGTGTGGGCTTTCTTTGCTACATTCCTGAACTATTTCCTGGGCATGGCGGTGGCCATTCTGATCAACATGAAGGGGATCAAGTTCAAGAAGCTGTGGAGGACCATCCTGGTCATGACCATCGCCATTCCGCAGTTCGTTTCCCTTCTGTATGTGTCAAAGCTGTTCGCGGCGGACGGCCTGGTGAACTCCTATCTGATGAAGTGGGGAGTGATTTCGCAGGCTTTGCCCTTCTGGACTAATCCTACCTGGGCCAAGGTTACAGTCATTGTCCTGAACTGTTGGGTGGGTATTCCTTATCTGATGCTGATCAGTACAGGTATTCTGATGAATATTCCGGAGGATCTGTATGAGAGCGCCAGGATTGACGGCGCCAATCAGTTCCAGATGTTCAGGAAGATCACTCTTCCCTACATGCTGTTTGTGACCGGTCCCTATCTGCTGACCAGCTTCACGGGCAACCTGAATAACTTCAATATTATCTACCTGCTCAGCGGCGGCGGTCCCACCACCATGTCCATGACGGGCGGCGCCGGTACCACGGATCTGCTGATCACCTGGCTGTACAAGATGACTGTCAACGATACCAACTACTGCATGGCGGCTGTCATCGGTATTATGGTGTTTGTAGTGACGGCGGTGATTTCACTTGTTGTTTATGGCATGCTGCCATCCGTAAGAGATGAGGAGGGCTTCCAATAATGGCGAATAAAGCAAAACAAAGTGCCAAAGCAGCTGGCATTGAGATGAATAAGACCCGAGTCAAACCGGGTCATGTGATTGCCTATATTGTGCTGATCCTGATCAGCATTGTATGGCTGCTCCCCTTCGTGGGAATTGTGCTGCAGAGCTTTCGTTCTTTTAAACTGGAATATGGCGGTATGGTGGATTACCTGCTTCCCAAAACCTTTTCCCTGGACAGCTATACCTGGCTGTTTTCCGGTGAAAGCCAGTTTGTGAAATGGTATGCCAACACCGTGACCATCGCATTCTTTGTGGCCATTGGTCAGACCTGCATGGTGCTGATGGTAAGCTATGCCCTGTCCCGTATGAGGTTCAGGGGCAGAACTCTCTGGATGAGGATATGCCTGATTCTGGGCATGTTCCCCGGCTTCCTTACCATGATCTGCATGTATTTCCTGTTAAAGCAGTTCGGACTGACTCAGGCCGGCGCCATTCCTGGTTTGATTCTGGTGAGCGTGGCCAGCTCCGGCATGGGCTATTATGTGTGCAAGGGCTTCTTTGATACCATTCCGAAGTCCCTGGATGAGGCGGCCAGAATCGATGGCGCTTCCCGGGCAAGAATTTTCTTTACCATGACGATCCCGCTCTCGAAGCCGATCATTATCTACACAGCCCTGACCGCTTTCATGGCACCCTGGAACGATTACATTTTCGCTTCCTACATTGCCTTCGGCTACTCCGACAGCTACAATGTGGCAGTGGCTTTGTACCGGTGGGTCAATACCAACGACTATCAGGGATACTTTACCAGGTTCTGTGCCGGCGGCGTACTGGTCGCCATTCCGGTTACCATCCTGTTCATGTGCCTGCAGAAGTATTACGTGGAGGGCGTTACCGGCGGTGCTGTGAAGGGATAATTGCTGCATCGCAGTTTGAGCCGCAGAGTGCTGAAACTTCGAATGGGTCAGTTCCTGCAGGAGATGTTTTCAACACATTGCTGGTTGTTATGAAGCAAAGGTGCGGAGCAATTCGTGCATGGCTTTTAGTAGCTTAATTTATATGCCCAAAATAAAAACTGCCTGTCCTGAGTGATGGGCAGTTTTTTGGTTTTTGTCTTGGACATTGCAGTACAGAGCCGGGAAAGGAGAAAACTGCTTCACGATTTATGTGCGATGGAGATGAGACTCTTTACAGAAAACCTGCCACCGGCAGCTTTTCTGCATGCGTAGGCAGACAATCGTGGAAGCCTTTACTGAACACGATTGTCACGATCAGAGGCTCATCGGAATGATTCGCACAGTATGAGTGAAGCGGTTTTCTCCTTTCCTGGCGAAACGTTAGCAAAAAATCGGAGATACATAGTAAAAATAATGAAATTTTAGTGGAATTGTTTCCTCGATAGGTTTATTATGTTTTCAGTGAAAAAAGAAATCCTGCACTCTGACAAGGAGATGAAATCCTATGAAAATCGTTTTACAGGATCTGACGAAAACCTTTCCTGCCCGTGGCAAAAAGAACGCGGGCGAGGTGACTGCCGTCGATCATTTTAATTTTGAAATTCCGGACGGCGAGCTGATTGGCCTGCTGGGTCCCTCCGGCTGCGGGAAATCCACCACTCTGAATCTGATCAGCGGCCTGCTTGCCCCTACCAGCGGCAAAATTTTCTTCGGGGAGGACGACGTCACTGCCCTGCCGCCGGAGAATCGCGGCGTGGGTCTTGTTTTCCAGAATTACGCACTTTACCCTCATCTGACAGTGCAAAAGAA
>JAJQID010000266.1 GCA_021199405.1 Lachnospiraceae bacterium | reverse complement strand
CCGGCGCTGATTCCGATGACAATTCCGTCATATTTTTTCATAGCCTCCTTCAGGGCGATTTTTTCAAAGAAAGCATGCTGGGTGGGTACATGTCCGCCGCCAAGGATCAGGAAATCGTAATTTCCAAGCTTTTGAATCTGAGAAAAGTCACGGCTGTCACAAATCTCCAGACTGCTCACAGAAAATCCGCTGACCTCAAAGGTCGCTTTCATGGAAGAACAGATGGCGTCGTTTAATTCAGCAAGGTCCGGCATGGCGGCAAGCAGCAGTCCTCTTGCGTCATTCTTCCAGTATTTTTTTAATCTGTCCGTAAAGCCGTTTTCCGGGTTCAGGGGAACGATGCTCCTGTGGTCTTTTTCTCTGTAGCGCCCGTTGGGGGAGCTGGTCAAAAACGCAATCATTGCGATACCTCATTTCTTTTTTCTAACCTTATGAAAAAAATGATTATTTGTCAATGTTGTTTTCAGGAAAAGGCGTAAATGGTAACTAAATGGTAACAAATGGGGGTAAACTGTTCTCAGACGGTTCAGGCAGAGGAAAAACGAAAAGCCGATATTTGCCAAGAAACTCTTTTAAATTTTTCCGGAATATATTAGAATGGTATCGTCTGTAAAGAAACAGCCAGTATAAATAAAGAAGGAACCCTATGAAAAATTCAACTCTGTGCTATATCGAGCAGAATGGCGCTTACCTTTTATTGCACCGGACCAAAAAGAAAAATGACATAAACGAGGGCAAATGGATCGGTGTGGGCGGTAAATTTGAGCCGGACGAGACGCCGGAGGAATGCATGCTCAGGGAAGTGAAGGAGGAGACTGGCCTGACTCTGCTTCAATATCGTCTGCGGGGAATCGTGACTTTTGTGCAGGATGTCGGAGAGACAGAGCTTATGTTCCTGTATACCTCCGACTCCTTTGAGGGAGAGCTGACGGACTGTGTGGAGGGGGACCTGAAATGGATTCCCAAAGATGAGATTTTTGACCTGGAGCTGTGGGAGGGCGACAGAGAATTTTTGCGCCTACTGGACCAGGAGGCGGGATTTTTCTCCATGAAATTATGCTACCGGGGTGATGCACTGGTGGAATGGAAGGCAAAAATATATGATGAGAAGGGTGTTGTAAACCGGTCTCAGGGAATCGGAAGCGGTTCAAATGGACAGTAAAAGTTTAGGAAGGAATGGATGAAATGACGGAAAAGGTAGGAAAAGTGACGCTGGACGACACGTATTATCCGGGGGAGGATCTGTACTGCGACGGCGCAACGGAGGACGAGCTTCTGGAAATTGTAAAGGAATATGGGGAAGCGTCCTTCGGAGAAATCATAGAGGAGAAAAAAAGCTGGCCGATCCTTTACCATCTCTCCGGCCTTCGGGAAAATATTGTGGACTGGATTCCGCTGAAGGGCACGGATAAGGTGCTGGAGGTGGGCTCAGGCTGTGGGGCGATTACAGGAGCGCTGGCGCGAAAGGCAGGCAGTGTGACCTGCGTGGATCTTTCTAAGAAAAGAAGTATGATCAACGCGTACCGTCACTCTCAGGCGGACAATATTACTATTTATCTTGGCAATTTCCGGGAGATTGAGCCGCATCTTGCCTGTGATTACGATTATATTTTTCTGATTGGGGTGTTCGAATACGGCCAGAGCTATATGGGAAACGAACGTCCCTACGAAACCTTTCTTGGTCTGATGAAAAGACATCTGGCAAAAGGGGGGCGCCTGATTATCGCCATTGAGAACCGCTTCGGGCTGAAGTACTGGGCCGGCTGCAGGGAGGATCACCTGGGAACGTATTTTGACGGGATTGAGGGATATCCCCAGGGCGGTTCGGCGCGGACCTTTACGAGACGGGAGCTGGAGAAGCTGTGCGATGAAACCGGCTTTGAGGAGCGCTCATTCTATTATCCCTATCCGGATTATAAGTTTCCGATCTGTCTGTATTCGGATGACCGGCTGCCGAAGGTGGGGGAGCTGTCGGTCAATCTCCGCAATTTTGACAGAGACAGGCTGTTGTTATTTGATGAAAAGAACGTGTTTGACAGCCTGATCCGGGAAGAAATGTTTCCTCAGTTTTCCAATTCTTATCTGCTTGTGCTGGGTCCGCCGCTGCCGGAAACCTATGTCAGATTTTCCAATGACCGGGCGCCTCAGTACGCCATCCGGACGGAAATCAGAAAAAGAAAGGAAGGCCTGGAGGTGCGCAAGATTCCCATGACGCCGGAGGCGAGGGATCATGTGGCCAGGCTGGAGGGAACCTGCCATGCGCTGGAGGAGATTTACGAAGGCCATGGGTTATCCATCAATCGCTGTGTAATGGACAGCGAAGAGGCAGTGCTCGAATATCTGCCGGGCATGACGCTGGAAGAGATGCTGGATGAGTGTCTGGAAAAAAATGACAGAGAGGAGTTCCGGCGTCTGTTTGACAGATACTGTGAGCTGGCAGAGTTTTCTCAGACGAAGAAGCTTTGCAGCTATGACATGATTTTTTCCAACATTATCCTTGTGGGAGATACCTGGAATCTGATCGACTATGAATGGACAAGTGAGGAAGCTGTCCCGGCGCGGGAAATGATCCTGCGGGCGCTGTACTGCTATGGTCTTGGCGGAGGCAAACGAAGAGGGATCTGTCTGGAGCTGATTCAGGAAATGGATGCTGCAAAGAAAGAGGCTGCGCAAAACACGAATAAAAAGGGAGACGCCTTATGGAATGAGGAGTTTTTATGGGATATCGCGGAAAAGGAACGGGAATTCCAGAGACACTCTACACAGAATCATATGTCCATGGCGGAGATTCGGGATGCCATCGGTAATCCGGTGGTGCCGGCGGCGGCGCTGCAGCATAGATATATGGAGGAACAGCACAGAAACAAAGTGCAGATTTATCTGGACGAGGGCGCAGGTTTTTCAGAGGAGAATTCTTATTTCCTGCCGGAGAAGGACCGGAAGGATTCGTCCCTGGAGATTCGGGTGGAGGAAGGAGAGAAGATAAAGGCGCTGCGCCTGGATCCGGCGATGGATTACTGTATGGTGTGCGTAAAATCGCTGAAGGTCAGAGGAAAGGAGCTTCCCCTGACGGATAAAAATATAAAAACCAATGGGAAACGGATTTCAAAGGATACTGTGGTGTTTGGCACGCAGGATCCCAATATCACGATTGAGAATCTGGACAAAAGGCTGCGTGTCCGGGAACCCGGGGAGAGCTGGCTGCTGCAGGCCAGGATGGAGGTGAGCATTCTGCCAGAGGGGACGGCGGTGGCTCTGACGGAAAAGCAGAGGTTTCATTAAAAACCGGCGTGGTTGAAGAACAAAAGAGCGACTTCAAAAAATGGGCAGTAGTCCATGAACTATCATGAACAGGGATGAGGTTGGAAAAACATGAGCGATCAGGAATATCGAAAGGAAAATCAGGCGGGACTGTCTGAGTATTACCAGTTGGCCTATGAAAAGGAAAAGAAAAAGAATACAGAGCTGGCGGCAAAGCTGGCGCAGACGCAGGCTGAAGCTGAAGATCTGGATTTTCAGCTGAAACGGATAAAAAATAATCCATTATGGAAGCTTTCCAGACCCTTGCGCGGCATCATGCACTGGATAATCCGGATGAAGGACAGACTGATGAGACTTGGGAGCCCAAAAGGATTCGCAAGGAAGCTGCAAAGCAAGATGATCGAGAAAAAGGCGCTGCGCCGCTACGGAAAAGCAAGCTTTCCAACAAAAAAGCAGGCGGAGGAGATGCGAAAGGTGAGCTTCCCCAGAGAGATCACATTCAGCATTCTGGTTCCTCTGTACAATACGCCGCGAAAATTTCTGGTGGAGATGCTGGATTCTGTCCTTGCTCAGACTTATGAAAAGTGGGAGCTGTGTCTGGCGGACGGCTCAGACAGCGAACACGGATATGTGGGGGAGATCTGCGGCCGCTACGCGAAAAAAGACAGCCGGATCCGATATCAGAAGCTGGAAAAAAATGAGGGGATTTCCGGCAACACCAACGAGTGCTACCGCATGGCGACAGGGCAATATATCGCCTTGTTTGACCACGATGATATTTTGCATCCGAATGTGCTGTTTGAATATATGAAGGTAATCTGCGAGCAGGATGCGGACTATATTTACTGCGACGAAGCGACCTTTAAAAACGGCAATATTGACAGGATGATCACCCTGCATTTCAAACCGGATTACGCCATTGACAATCTGCGCGCCAATAATTACATCTGTCATTTCAGCGCCTTTTCCAGGGAGCTGCTGGAGGGAACCGAGCTGTTTCGCTCCGAGTTTGACGGCAGCCAGGATCATGACATGGCTTTGCGTCTGACCACAAAGGCGAAGCATGTCGTCCATGTGCCGAAGCTTTTGTATTACTGGCGCGCTCACAAGCAGAGTGTGGCCTCCGATATCGGCGCCAAAACCTATTGCATCGAATCGGCGAAGGGAGCAGTGGCTGATCATCTGCGGCAGTGCGGCCTGGAGAATTTTGAAATCACGAGCACCCGGGCCTTTGAGACGATCTTCCGGATTCAATATGAGCTGCCAGGCTGCCCCAAAATATCCATTATTATTCCCAATAAGGATCATTATGAGGACTTAAGCCGGGCCATCACCTCCATTCTGGAGAGGTCGACCTATGACAATTATGAGATTATTGTCGTGGAGAATAACAGTGAAACAAAGGAAATCAGGGAATATTACGAAGAGCTCAGGCTGCATCCGAAGGTCAGAATCGTAACCTATGAAGGAGAATTTAATTATTCCAGAATTAATAATTACGGCGCTTCCTTTGCGGAGGGAGAGTATTTGCTGCTTCTGAATAATGACACCCAGGTCATCACCGCAAACTGGATGGAGGAAATGCTCATGTACGGGCAGCGGGAGGATGTGGGTGCGGTGGGCGCGAAGCTTTACTACGCCGACAAGACCATTCAGCACGCCGGAATTGTGCTGGGGCTGGGAGCGCACAGAACGGCGGGCCATTCTCACTATAAGGTCAGTATTGAAAATGTAGGTTATATGGGGCGGCTCTGCTATGCTCAGGATGTCTCCGCGGTGACTGGTGCCTGCCTGCTTGTGAGGAAAAAATGGTTTGATGAGCTGGGAGGTCTGGATGAGAGCTTTGCCGTGGCTCTGAACGATGTGGATTTCTGTCTGCGCCTGCGCCAAAAGGGGCTGCTGAATGTATTCACGCCGTTCGCGGAGCTTTATCACTTTGAATCCAATTCCAGAGGTCTGGACGATCAGGGAGAAAAAGCGAAGCGCTATGATGAGGAAGCTGAACACTTCCGGAATAAGTGGAAAGAAGTGCTGGAGGCGGGTGATCCATATTATAATCCAAATTTCTCACTGGACAGAAGCGATTTCAGTCTGCGGCTGTGAAAAAGAGAGTGGAATTATGACTTTTAGAAACAGGCATGACCGAAAATCATGCCTGTTTCTGGATATATTCTTAAATTGGAGGGATTATTTTATTACCCGAAATACCTCTTCAGCAGTCCTTCCAGCGCCTTGCCGTGTCTGGCCTCATCGCGGGCCATTTCGTGGACGGTGTCGTGAATTGCGTCCAGATTATTCTTCTTGGCACACTTGGCCAGCTCCACCTTTCCGGCGGTAGCGCCGTACTCGCACTCCACTCTCCAGGCCAGATTCGCCTTGGTGGAATTCTTCATGTTGGGTTCTAAGTCCTCACCCAGAAGCTCCGCGAACTTGGAGGCGTGCTCCGCTTCCTCGTAGGCTGCCTTCTCCCAGTAAAGACCGATTTCCGGATAGCCCTCGCGGTGTGCGATGCGGGCCATGCACAGATACATGCCGACCTCGGAACACTCGCCCTCAAAATTCGCCTTCAGCTGGTCGAAGATGTACTTCTTATCCTCTTCGCTGATATCGGGGTTATTCTTCACGGTCTTGTCATAGATACCGTACTCATGCGCTGCGGCGAGGGTCATCTCCCCCTCAACGGCCTTGAACTTGTCCGGGCCCACATGGCATACAGGGCACTCAGCGGGAGGGTTGTCTCCCTCGTAAACATAACCACATACCTGACATACATACTTCATAATAAAATCCTTTCCTTTCCGTAAAATAATAAGAATAATAAGTGGGACAGTTCCTACTGTGTTTTCAGACAGGCAGGACAGGTACCGTAAAATAATATCGCCTGCCCGGTGACAACACCGTTGTAATTACTATTTGCTTCAGACAATAACTGCGGCATCTCCATCCGGATATCCTGAACACAGCCGCACTTCGTACACACAATGTGATAGTGCTCTGATGTGTCCGCGTCGAAATGATCCACGCCGTCCCCTACATTGATCCGCTGGATCTCCCCCAACTCTGTGAGCAGAGAAAGATTGCGGTAGACCGTTCCCAGGCTGATATTGGGAAACTGATCCCGAACGTGCATGTAAACCGTATCTGCGGTTGGATGATCCTTTCTGGTCATCAGGAAGCCTTTGATACATTCCCGCTGCCGACTGTGTTTCACTGTCATTGTTATTTCCTCA
>JAJQID010000001.1 GCA_021199405.1 Lachnospiraceae bacterium | reverse complement strand
TGATGCAGGAGGGCGATAAAGCGGCGGGCGAGCTGGCCTGCGGCGGCAACTGTGTGTCCTGCTTTGGCGCGGTATGTGCGGAGAATCGCGGGAAGCTGGAGGAGAGCGTCGGGAAGGCCGAGGCGTCGAAAGGGGGGACGAAGGAATGAAGGAAATGTTACAGATCGTCCTGGCGGCAGCTTTGGTGGAAAATGTGGTGCTCAGCCAGTTCCTTGGACTGTGCCCCTTTCTGGGCGTCAGCAAGAGGGTGAAAACGGCGGCCAGCATGGGAGCGGCGGTGATTTTTGTAATTACCATTTCCTCGGCGGTGACCAGCCTGATTTATCAGTATATTCTGGCGGCGAACGGCCTGGAATTTCTGGAAACCATCGTGTTTATTCTGGTCATTGCGGCGTTGGTACAGCTGGTGGAGATGTTTCTGAAAAAATCAAGTCCTGCTCTGTATCAGGCATTGGGAGTGTATTTGCCCCTGATTACCACCAACTGCGCGGTGCTGGGGGTGGCGCTGACCAATGTGCAGGAGAATTATAATGTGCTTTACAGTACGCTGAACGGCTTCGGGACTGCCGTGGGATTTACAGTGGCTATCGTGATTATGGCGGGAATCCGGGAGAAGCTGGAATATTGCGACGTGCCGAAGGCTTTTCAGGGAACCCCCATCGTGCTGATTACAGCAGGGCTGATGGCCATGGCGTTTATCGGTTTTTCAGGACTGTTCTGAGAGAGATGGGATTGGAAGAATACTATGGGAGTAATGACAATTGTTCTGGCGGCAGTGTTAGTTGGGAGCGTGGGTCTTTTGATCGGCATTCTGCTGTGCCTGGCCGGAAAAAAATTCGCGGTGGAGGAAAATGAAACAGAGGCGTCCGTGCGTGCAGCGCTGCCGGGCAATAACTGTGGCGGCTGCGGTTATGCGGGCTGCGATGGTCTGGCCAGGGCAATCGCGGAGGGAGAAGCGCCGGTGAACGCCTGTCCGGTGGGCGGCGCCGCGACGGCGGAGCAGATTGGACGGATCATGGGCGTGGAGGCACAGGAGGAGGAGCCGCAGACTGCTTTCGTGGCCTGCGCCGGAGACTGCACTGTAGCGAAGGTGAAATATGAATATTATGGAAAGGCGGATTGTAAGGCGGCAAGTGTGGCGCCGGGCGGCGGTGACAAGCTCTGTGCTTACGGCTGCCTGGGACTGGGCAGTTGTGTCAGAGCCTGCCCCTTTGACGCCATCCATGTAGTTCGGGGTGTCGCGGTGGTGGACGAGGAAAAATGCAAAGCCTGCGGCAGGTGTGTGGCAGCCTGTCCGAAGCATCTGATTTCCATGATTCCGAAAAATGCCCCCGCAAGAGTGCGCTGCTCTTCCCATGATATGGCGAGAACGGTCATGCAGGCCTGCGAGGTGGGCTGCCGGGGCTGTACGCTTTGTACCAGAGCCTGCCCGAACGGAGCGGCAAGGATGGACAATGGGCTGGCAGTCATCGACTACAGCCTGTGTACAGGCTGCGGCGCCTGCGCGGAGAAATGTCCGGCGCACTCCATCCAGATGAAAGCCGCGGCAGAAAATTGACCGGCCGGATTTTCAAAAGGAACAGAATCCGGCTGGTATGGCTGTTCGTTTTTCTGCTGATTTTATTTGGGGTGATTCTTATAAACCGGGAATCAGGCGATAAAAAGGATATGGAGATCACTGTCTACAAAACAGGCTATTGCTTTGACACGGTTATTACGCTGACCGCTTATACATCCCGGGAGGACAGTGAACAGGCAGCTCAGATTCTGGAGGATGCTCTGCTTTTATGTCAGGAGTATGAGGCGAAATATCTGGACCGTTTTGATGAGGAGAGTGAAATCGGCGCAGTCAATACCGCGCAGAGACAGGCACTGTCGGAGGAGACCCTGCAAAGCTATGAAATTTCTGATGTTTGCCGGGAACTGACAGAAGCCGGGCTGTATTATTATGATCTCTCCGATGGTTCCTTTGACCTGACCGTCACGCCCCTGTCTGATTTGTGGAATGTGACGGATGAGGATTTCAGAGTTCCCACAGAGGAGCAGATAGCGGAGGCAAAGGCACTGGTGGGCAGTGACCGGGTAAAGCTTTCCGGCAATACCCTGACGTTAGGGCCGGGGCAGCAGCTTGATTTCGGGGGGATTGCCAAGGGATACATGTGCGAGGTGCTGCGGCAGTTTTTTACGGAAAATAATCTGCCCCATGTGATTGTTAATTTTGGTGGCAATGTGTTTGTCATGGGCGGAGAGGAGGACTGTACTGTGGCTGTCGTGAACCCGCTTTCTGAGGAGTACGCCGCTACAGTATCATTAAGCGACGGTTATGTGGTTACCTCCGGTATCTATGAGCGGGGACAGGAGGCGGACGGCGTCTGGTACCACCACATCATAGACCCGGCCACGGGATATCCGGCGGACACGGAGATTGTCAGCGCTACTGTGGTTATGGATATTTCTGTTGATCCGGACAGTGGCGTTGCCTGGCACAGCGATGCTCTGTCCACTATGTTTGTGCTGACCAAAACGCAGGAGGGGGCGGACGAACTCTGGCAGCGGCTGAAAGCGGATGAGGACTATGCTGCGCTCTCTCAGGTTATTCTGGTGAGGAAGGATGGAGCGGTGATATTTTTTGACGAAAATGATGAGTGAAGCAGGGTATGGTTCCGGCAAGTGTCTGACTGGGGCAGTGCAGGAAAGCGATGATATTTTATGAAAATATTGAAAAAGACGGATATCGCGCTGCTGGTGTCAGTGGCAGCTGTTGCGGCTGTTTTCATTATTTCCCGGCAGTATAAACAAAACAACTCAGAAAATGACGAGACACAGCAATATGTGGTGATTGAAGCGGGTGGAGAGGAGATTGCCCGTCTTCCGTTAAATGAAGACACAATCTATACCGTTGAAAGGGAAGATATGCACAACGTGATTGTGATTGAGAATGGCGGCGTGTACATGTCGGAAGCCGATTGCCCCAATCAGAACTGTGTCCTGCAGGGAAAAATTTCAGAGGTGGGCGTGCCCATTGTCTGTCTGCCCCATCAGGTGATTGTGATGATTGTGACTGGGCAGTGAAAAGATGAGTATTCAGGAGACGGGATGCTGATCTTTGCCAAAAAGGAGATCTTTTAAATGAATATCCGCCGATTGACAACGAACGGGCTGCTGCTGGCGCTGGCCTTTGTGTTCAGCTATATTGAGTGGCTGCTTCCGGAATTTCTCATGATTCCCGGGGCGAAGCCGGGACTGGCCAATATTGTGATAGTGACAGCGCTGTATTGTGTGGGCGCGAATGACGCCCTGATGATCAATATCGTCCGCATTGTTCTGGTGGGTTTTACCTTCGGAAATATGACGGCGATGATTTTTAGCCTGGCCGGGGGGCTGCTCAGCCTGGGTGTTATGACAGCATTGAAAAAAACGGATCATTTTGGCGTGACGGGCGTCAGCATCGCCGGCGGGGTGTGCCACAATACAGGGCAACTGATGGCGGCGATGGTGGTGATGAGGACGACAGCGGTTATTTACTATCTGCCCTGGCTGATTTTGCTGGGGGCGGCGGCGGGACTGCTGGTGGGGCTTATCTCGGGGCTGTGCATCAGGGCACTTTCTTCTTCTGAAAATGGCGCCGGAGGCAATATTACTCGCGACTGACAGCACTTCGCCTGTAATAAATCATTGACTGGTTTTTCATTTAATGCTACACTGGATACGGTTGTTTTGAAAACAGAATGCCGCCCGCAAGCGGCTATTAAGGCAAACATCATATAAGTGATTGGCTGTGCTTTAACAGCAGATTTTACAGGAGAGGATACTGACATGAGCGAATTCAGAATGGGAACCAAATGTGTGCAGGGCGGGTATACGCCGGGGAACGGCGAGCCGCGCCAGATTCCGATTATCCAGTCCACTACTTTCAAATACGACACCAGCGAGGACATGGGAAAGCTGTTTGATCTGGAGGCGAGCGGTTATTTTTATACGCGCTTGCAGAACCCCACCAACGATATGGTGGCGGCGAAGATTGCCCAGATGGAGGGCGGCACGGCGGGAATGCTCACCAGCTCCGGACAGGCGGCCAACTTCTTTGCGCTGTTTAATATCTGCCAGTGCGGGGACCATATCGTATCTTCATCCACCATTTATGGCGGCACCTTCAATCTGATCAGCGTCACCATGGCGAAGATGGGCATTACCGCTACTTTTGTATCGCCGGACGCCACAGAGGAGGAATTAAACGCTGCCTTCCAGCCCAACACCAAAGCCATGTTCGGCGAGACCATCGCCAACCCGGCGCTGACTGTGCTGGACATTGAGCTTTTCGCAAAAGTGGCACATGCCCATGGTGTGCCGCTGATCATTGACAATACCTTCCCCACCCCTGTGAACTGCAGGCCCATCGAATGGGGAGCGGACATCGTCACACATTCCACCACCAAATATATGGACGGTCATGGAACCGCTGTAGGCGGAGCTATCGTTGACAGCGGCAACTTTGACTGGATGGCCCATGCGGATAAATATCCGGGACTCTGCACGCCGGATGAAAGCTATCACGGCATCACCTATGCGGAGAAATTCGGAAAAGAAGGCGCCTTCATCACCAAATGTACGGCTCAGCTGATGCGGGACTTCGGTTCCATTCAGTCCCCGCAGAATGCTTTTTATCTGAACCTGGGGCTGGAATCTTTGCATGTGCGTATGCCGCGCCATGTGGAGAACGCTCAGGCAGTGGCGGAGTTCCTTTACAATCATCCAAAGGTAGCTTATGTGAATTATTCCGGTCTGCCCACGGACAAATATTATGCTCTTGCGCAGAAATATCTTCCGAACGGCGGCTGCGGAGTAGTATCCTTTGGTTTGAAGGGCGGAGGTGAGGCAGCTTCTGTCTTTATGAAAAATCTGAAGCTGGGGGCAATTGAGACTCATGTGGCGGATGCCCGTACCTGCTGTCTGAATCCGGCAACCTCCACCCACCGGCAGATGAACGACGAGCAGCTGCGGGAGGCGGGGGTGCCGGCGGAGCTGATCCGCATCAGTCTGGGACTTGAGGATAAGGAGGATCTGATTGAGGATATTGCGGCGGCACTGGATGCGATATGATCAGGTTTACCTCTATATTTAGGAAAGTTTTACTTTTTTTCATATATAATTAATTGAGAAACGCTGAAGATTGGATTAAGGTAGTTGTAATCAAATTCTACAGCGAGGTGTTATATTATGAGATTAAGAGATCGTTTTGCCCGTTTTATGTACGGACGCTATGGTACGGATCGCCTGAACCAGTTTCTGAGTATCGTGGTGATTGTCTGCCTGGTGTTGTCCTTTATCTTCGGGCAGGTGTTTTATTACATCGGCCTGATCTGTCTGGTGATCGAGCTGTTCCGCATGCTTTCCAAAAACACCACGAAAAGGTACGCGGAAAATCAGAAATATCTGCAGATGGAGGCCACAGTCAAAAATAAGTTCAGCGGCTTCAAACGCACCGCTTCCCAGAGCAAGGATTATCATATTTACAAGTGCCCAAGCTGCGGACAGAAGATCCGGGTGCCCAGAGGAAAGGGCAAGATCGTGATCACCTGCCGGAAATGCGGCACGGAATTTACAAAGCGCAGCTGAGGTGACGGATAATGTTTGGGTACGTGATCGTCAATAAGGCTGAAATGAAATATAAGGAATTTGATGTTTATCATTCCTATTACTGCGGTCTGTGCCATGTGCTGAAGGAAAATTACGGCAGATCGGGGCAGCTTTGCTTAAGCTATGATATGACCTTCGTGCTGATGCTTTTAACTTCGCTTTATGAGCCGGAGGAAAGCACGGAATATCGCAGATGTCTGCCTCATCCTTTTGAGAAGCATGCTGCTGTGACCAGTGAGGTGACGGAGTATGTGGCTGATATGAATGTGCTGCTGAGTTATCTGAAGGCGCAGGATGACTGGAAGGATGAGAAGAAAATGACCGGCCTTGCCATGGAAAGTCTTCTTGGCAGGGGAGAGCGCAGAATCGGTGAAAAATACCGCAAAAAGGTAAGCAATATCATGAAGCTGATGCGCCAGATCGGAGAGGAGGAAAAGAAGGGACAGACGGACATTGACACCATGGCCGGACTGTTTGGCTCCGTGATGGCGGAAATCATAGCCATGAAAGAGGATGAGTGGCAGGAAATTCTCCGACGGGTGGGCTATTATCTGGGCAAATTTATTTATCTGGCGGACGCTTATGAGGATATAGAAACCGATATTAAGAAAAATAATTATAATCCGCTGAGGGAACGTTATCAGAATCCGGAATTTGAGGACGACTTCCATACGATTCTTACCATGATGATCGCAGAGTGTTGTAAGGCCTTTGAGCAGCTGCCCATCATTGAGCATGCAGATATCCTGCGCAATATTCTGTATTCCGGGGTGTGGTGCAGATATCTGACGGTGAGAGAAAGACGGGAAAAGGAAAAGAATCATGAGTGATCCGTACAGCGTTCTGGGAGTAAGCAGAAGCGCAAGCGACGAGGAAATCAAAAAAGCATATAAGACACTGAGCAGAAAATATCATCCGGATGCCAACATCAATAACCCCAACAAGGCGCAGGCGGAGGAAAAATTCAAGGATATTCAGGCAGCCTATCAGCAGATTATGAAGGAGAGGACAGAAGGATATCAGGGAGACTCCGATTATAGCGGCAGCAGTTATTCAGGCGGTTACAGCAGCGGTTACGGAAGAAGCTACGGAGGCTATGGAGGAGGCTACGGCGGTTTCGGGGGCTATGGAAGGCAGCAGCAGAATACGGGATATGAAGACGACACTCACCTTCGGGCGGCGGGCAATTATATCCGAAGCGGGTATTACAGGGAGGCACGAACCGTACTGGACGGCATGGCGGAGAGCGAGAGAAATGCCCGCTGGTATTATTACAGTGCACTGGCTCATGCGGGACTGGGCAATAACGTGAAAGCCCTGGAGCACGCAAAGAAGGCACAGTCCATGGAACCGGGCAATCAGGATTATCGCGCGCTGGTGTCCCAGCTGGAGAACGGCGGCTCCTGGTATGCCCGCAGACAGGCAGGCTACGGTTTTCCATCTTCGGGAGGCAATGACATTTGTCTGAGACTCTGCATTGCCAATCTGGTCTGCAATCTCTGCTGCGGCGGAAGCGGCATGTGCTGCGGAGGCGGTATGGGCGGCGGCTATGGAGGAATGTACCGATAAAAGCGCGGGGCAATCGACTTTTGTGTAAAGTGAAATGAGGGGGAAATTATGAACAGGGAATTCGTAAATTACCAGAAAAAACATGATTTTCTGCTTTGTCTGGATTCGGATGGAACGGCCATGAATACCATGGAGGCCAAGCACCAGAAATGCTTTGGGCCGGCGTTCGTGGAGGAGTGGGGTCTGGAGAAATATCGCCATCGGGTGCTGGATTTATGGAATAATATCAATCTGTATTCGGAGCTTCGCGGCGTTAATCGCTTCCAGGGACTGTACGTGACTCTGGCATACGTGAACGCCAATATTACGCTGGTGGGAGACCTGGAGCCGTTAAAGCGCTGGCTGGACTGTACCGAGAGGTGCTCC
This sequence comes from Lachnospiraceae bacterium, assembly GCA_021199405.1. Classification (GTDB taxonomy): domain Bacteria; phylum Bacillota; class Clostridia; order Lachnospirales; family Lachnospiraceae; genus RGIG6307. The sequence goes on along the minus strand of JAJQID010000001.1, from coordinate 15,237 downwards.
AATGCAGCGCTGATTCGTTATATGGAGGATGATGATTCTCCGATTTTACAGAAGGTGCTTCACTGGTCCCAGAAGGCCAGTGAACTGATTCTGACCATGCCCATTTCTGAAAGATGTCCCTTCGCAGGTGTGGAGGAGACGTTGTCCTATGCCTCGGAATTCTGCGATATTGTGGTGGTTTCCTCCGCCAATTCTGATGCTGTATTTGAGGAATGGGAGCATTATGGATTGAGTTATTATACTTCTCTTTTGCTGAGCCAGAACGCCGGCTCCAAGGAATATTGTATCAGCCAGTTCCTGGACATGGGATATGAAAAGGACAGGGTGCTGATGGTTGGCGATGGCCTGGATGATCTGGAGGCGGCCAGAAACCAGGGAGTTTTATTTTATCCTATTACCATTCGCCGGGAGACGGAATGCTGGGATCGGCTGCAGAATTTTGCCCTGGATAATTTTCTGGACGGCGGTTATGCGGGAGACTATGCGGAGAAGCTGATCTATGAAATGGAATCGGCGTTGAGCAGTGATTATGAGACCTGAAAAGAAAATACAGAAAACGGTCGTGTGCTGAAAAATGCGCAGCAGCGCCGCAAGAAGGAAAATCAATAAACCCTGCCAATCTGAAGAGATCGGCAGGGTTTTTGCATCAGAATATAGTAAGCGGCTTTTGGGGTTCACTATAATTTCAGTTCTCTTTCTGTGTCAGCATCGCCGCCACAAATCCCTTAAACAGCGGGTGAGGACGGTTGGGACGGCTCTTAAACTCCGGATGTGCCTGGGTGGCGATGAAAAAGGGGTGAGTTTCCTTTGGAAGCTCGATCATCTCCACAATGCGTCCGTCCGGGGACAGGCCGCAGAGCTTCAGACCATTTTCGGTCAGAACCTTGCGGAAGTCGTTGTTGACTTCGTAACGATGCCTGTGGCGCTCACTGATCTCGGTATCACCATACAGACTGGCTGCAAGAGAATCGGGAGTCAGCATACAGGGGTAAGCGCCCCGCCGCAGTGTCCCGCCGATGTCCTCCACTCCATTCTGATCGGGCATCAGGGCAATCACCGGATAGCGTGTGTTGGGGTCCAGCTCGATGCTGTGGGCGTCCTTTAAACCTGCCACGTTGCGGGCAAATTCCACGATGGCAAGCTGTAGACCCAGGCACAGTCCCAGGTAAGGAATTTGATGGGTGCGGGCATATTGGATCGCCAGAATTTTGCCCTCGATGCCCCTGCTGCCAAAGCCGCCAGGCACCAGAACGCCATTCACATCTCCGAGAATCTCGTCTACATTCTCCGGAGTAACTGTCTCCGAATCCACCCATTTGATATTGACGGTGGTATGCTGTGGTATGCCGCCGTGTTTTAAGGCTTCTACCACACTTAAGTATGCGTCGTGAAGCTGAACATACTTTCCGACAAGAGCCACAGTAACGGAGGTGACGGGCGCTTTGAGGTCGGCCACCATCTGCCGCCAGTCGGTCAGATCCGGCTCAGGGCAGTCCAGCTTCAGACATTGACAGACCTCCTGGGCCAGGTGCTCCTCCTCCATGGCCAGAGGGGCTTCGTATAAATATTCCACGTCCAGATTCTGCATGACACGGCTGCTGGGCACATTACAGAAAAGGGCAATCTTGTCCTTGATTTGCTGGTTCAGCGGATATTCACTGCGGCATACGATCATGTCAGGCTGGATGCCGATGCTTAAAAGCTCCTTCACGCTGGTCTGGGTGGGTTTGGTCTTCAGCTCCTGGCTGGCCGAGATATAGGGAATCAGAGTCACATGAATCAGAACCGCATTGTCATGGCCCACCTCATGCTGGAACTGGCGGATGCTCTCCAGAAAGGGCTGACTCTCGATATCTCCCACCGTGCCGCCAACCTCAATGATGGCGATGCGGGTATCAGGGTCCGTATAATCTCTGAAAAATCGGCTCTTGATCTCGTTGGTAATATGAGGAATGACCTGCACCGTGCCGCCGCCGTAATCGCCCCGGCGCTCCTTCTGCAGAACGGACCAGTAAATTTTGCCGGTGGTAACGTTGGAATTCTTGCCCAGGCTTTCGTCAATGAAGCGCTCATAATGTCCCAGATCCAGGTCCGTCTCCGCCCCGTCGTCGGTGACGAATACCTCTCCGTGCTGGATGGGGTTCATGGTGCCGGGGTCGATGTTGATGTAGGGATCCAGCTTCTGCATGGTCACTTTATAGCCCCGGGCCTTCAAAAGACGCCCCAGGCTCGCTGCGGTGATGCCCTTGCCCAGACCTGAGACCACACCTCCGGTTACAAATACGTATTTCACTGCCATGGTCAATTCCTCCGTAGTCGTTCAAAACAAAATACTTTCGTATCATACCATAAGAGAAAACGAAAATCCACTGATTTATTGTTAAAATAATTCACAAATCTTTCATATTTGACGCTGTTTTTTCATAAATCGAATATTGATTTATGGAAGTTGAGCACCTATAATAAATTTGTTAAATTGGCGTCAGTAAAAAATAACAGCTATGAATTTTGTCTCCGGCGCAATACTAATTTTACAATCAAATAAAACGGAAAACGGGAAAAACAATGGACAAAAATAACCTTGATGAATATAACAATAATCAGAATCAGCCGAGTGATCAGGGAAACGGCAATCGCGGCAAGGGCGGTCCGGGAGGCAATAATAACCGGCCCAATATTATCGCGTTTATCGTTACGACTGTCATCTGCGTGATCCTGCTGTTAAGCATGTCCAACATGCTGTCAGGCAGCTCCCAGGAGGAAATTACTTACAATGAGTTCCTGGAGCTGCTGGAGGCGGACCAGATTGAGCTGGTGCAGATCAGTGATTCTGTGATCTATATGCAGCTGAAGGATGAGAGCGAGACGCTCAATCCGCTGGAGGCCTATTATGCCCAGTCCACCCAGAAGGTCTACAAGACTGCCATGATGGAGGATTATGATACTCTGTCGGCCAGACTGATTGAGGCGGAGGTGGACTTTACCGGCACCATACCCAGCACCTCGGGCACCATTCTTACCATGCTGCTTTCCTATGTGCTGCCGCTGGTGCTTGTCTGGGGAGCGTTTTACTTTATCATGCGCAGAATGGGCGGCGGCGGACACGGCGGCGGGATTTTCAGCATGGGTAAAAACACCGCCAAGGTCTATAATCCGGAGAATACGTCAGTGACCTTCGCGGATGTGGCCGGCGAGGACGAGGCCAAAGAGTCTCTGGTGGAGGTAGTAGACTTCCTTCATAATCCGGCCAAATATTCGGGCATCGGCGCCCGCCTTCCCAAGGGCGCGCTGCTGGTGGGCCCTCCGGGAACCGGCAAGACCCTGCTGGCAAAAGCGGTGGCAGGGGAGGCAAAGGTGCCTTTCTTCTCCCTGACCGGCTCGGATTTTGTGGAAATGTATGTGGGCATGGGTGCTTCCCGCGTGAGGAGTCTGTTTGAGGATGCCAACAAGAATGCACCCTGCATTATTTTTATTGATGAGATCGATGCCATCGGCCGCAGCCGGGACAGCCGGTACGGCGGCGGAGACAGTGAGCGGGAGCAGACCTTAAACCAGCTGCTTTCGGAGATGGACGGCTTTGATTCCAGCAAGGGTATCTTTATTCTGGCGGCCACCAATCGTCCGGAGATTCTGGACAAGGCGCTGCTGCGTCCGGGGCGCCTGGACCGGCGTATTATCGTGGAGCGCCCGGATTTAAAGGGACGGGTGGAAATCCTGAAGGTGCACTCCAGGGGAGTGAAGCTGGACGAGACAGTAGATTTAAAGGAGATCGCTCTGGCCACCAGCGGCGCTGTGGGTTCCGACCTGGCCAATATGATCAACGAGGCTGCCATCAACGCGGTCAAGGAAGGTCGGGAGTTTGTCAGCCAGAAGGATCTGTTTGGCGCGGTGGAGCAGGTGCTGGTGGGAAAGGAAAAGAAGGACCGCATCATGAGTCAGGAGGAGCGCAGAATTGTCTCCTATCACGAGGTGGGTCACGCACTGATCACCGCCCTGCAGAAAAACAGTGAGCCGGTGCAGAAGATTACCATTGTTCCCAGGACCATGGGTGCTCTGGGTTATGTGATGCAGGTGCCGGAGGAGGAAAAATATTTAAATTCCAAAGAGGAGCTGTGTGACAGACTGGTGGAGCTTCTGGGCGGCCGGGCCGCGGAGGAGCTGGTATTCCACAGTGTGACAACGGGTGCTTCCAATGATATTGAGAAGGCTACCGAGATTGCCCGTTCCATGATTACCCAGTATGGCATGAGCGACCGTTTCGGCCTGATGTGTCTGGAGACGGTGGAGAGCCAGTACCTGAGCGGCAATAAGCGCTTGATGTGCGCGGATTCCACTGCTGCCATGGTGGACGATGAGGTAATGAAGCTCCTGAAGGAGAGTTATCAGAAGGCACTGGATCTGTTAAAGGACAATCGGGAGGTCATGGACAGACTGGCGGAGTTCCTGATTGAGAAGGAAACCATCACCGGTAAGGAATTTATGAAGATTTTCCGGGAGCTGAAGGGAATTCCAGAGCCGGAGGAGACTGAGGAGGAAAAAAAGGAACGTCTGCTGGAACAGACATTTGGTAGTCAGGCGGAGGATGCACAGCAGACCGCAGTCGGACAGGAGGAGCAGAAAGCTTCCAATATTTCGTCAAGTGATCCGGCGCAGGAGGAGAAGGACAGCTTTCAGAAGACGCTGGATCAGCAGACGCTGCGTCAGTTAAGGGACGCGGAGGAAGGAGAGACCTCCGGCAGAGGGAGGTTTTCCGGAGCTGATTATAAAGATGAGGAAGAGTAAGGAACTGTCGCGAAATAATATGCCCATCTTGCACCGGCTAGCACGTGAATCACAACCTCTAAAAGCCTCGCCGTAGCCCGCTACGCCTGCGTTTTTAGAGGCTGTGCTTCACGCACTATCCAGCACAATCTGTACGTATTATTTTGCAACAATTCCTAAAATCCGCAGGAGGGAATCTTGCAGATGTTTCAGCTGGAGGAGGAATTAAAGAAATTACCAAAGAAGCCTGGCGTGTACCTGATGCACGACCAGGCTGATGCTGTTATATATGTAGGAAAGGCGGTCAACCTTCACAACAGGGTGCGCAGCTATTTCCGTAAAAATATAGGGCGGGGGCCCTGGATTGACAGGATGGTCAGTCAGATCGCCCGCTTTGAGTACATTGTGACGGATTCGGAGCTGGAGGCTCTTGTACTGGAAAATAACCTGATCAAAGAATACAGCCCCAAATACAATACTCTTTTAAAGGATGGAAAGACCTATCCTTACATCAAGGTGACGGTGGGGGAGCCTTATCCCAGAGTTCTTTTTTCCAGAAGAATACAAAAGGACAAATCCCGGTATTTCGGCCCCTATTCCAGCGCCGCGGCAGTGAAGGACAGTATTGAGCTGATCAATAAGCTGTTTGGTCTGCGCAGCTGCAACAGGAGTCTGCCGAAGGAAATCGGACAGGAAAGAGCCTGCTTAAACCATCATATCGGTCAGTGCGCCGCACCCTGTCAGGGCTATATTTCCAGAGAAGAGTATGGGCAGAGGGTTCGTCAGGCGCTGGCGTTTCTGAACGGAGACCATCAGGCGGTGATGGGGGAGCTTGAGCAGAAAATGCTTGCCGCCAGCGAAAAAATGGAGTTTGAGGAGGCGGCCAGGTACCGGGATCTGATGGCCAGTGTCCAGGCGGTCAGTGAAAAGCAGAAGATTACCGACGCCGGACAGGAGGATAAGGATATCATTGCTCTTGCCAGGGATGAGGCTGACTGCGTGATTCAGGTGTTTTTTGTGCGCGGCGGCAGGATGATCGGCAGAGAGCATTATTATATGACAAAGATCGGGGACCGCTCCAGGGAAGAGCTTCTCCGGGAATTTATTTTACAGTTTTACGGGGGAACCCCCTTTATCCCCAGAGAATTGATGGTGGAGTGCGATTTTGAGGATCGGGAGCTGATAGAGCAGTGGCTGACCGGTCTCAGAGGAGGACGGGTTTACATCAGGGTTCCCTTAAAGGGCAGTAAGGAGAAGCTGGTGGAGCTGGCTCATAATAACGCTTTCATGGTGCTGACGAAGGACCGGGAGAAGCTGAAAAGGGAGGAGGGCCGCACCATTGGCGCGGTGAAGGAGATCCAGACGCTGTTGGGCCTGGAGAAGCTGAACCGGATGGAAGCCTTTGATATTTCCAATACCAACGGCTTTGAGAACGTGGGATCCATGGTGGTCTATGAAAAAGGAAAGCCCAAGAAGAGCGACTACCGGAAATTTCGGATGAGGACCGTCACCGGACCGGATGATTACGCCTGCATGCGGGAGGTGCTGACCAGGCGCTTCACTCACGGAATCACGGAGGCCGGTCAGCTGCGGGAAAAGAACATGGACGCTGAGTTTGGAAGCTTTACGAAATTTCCGGATCTTTTGCTGATGGATGGAGGCAGGGGTCAGGTCAATATTGCTCTGGAGGTGCTGAATGAGCTGCAGCTGGATATTCCGGTGTGCGGTATGGTGAAGGATGATTTTCACCGCACCAGGGGGCTTTATTACCGCAATGAGGAGCTGCCCATCGACACCCGTTCGGAAGGGTTTCTGCTGATCACCAGGATTCAGGACGAGGCTCATCGCTTTGCCATTGAATATCATAAGAGCTTAAGGAGCAAGGATCAGGTGAAGAGCCTGCTGGATGATATCCCGGGCATAGGACCGGCCAGAAGAAAGGCTCTGATGCGTCATTTTGACTCCATCGCGGAAATTCGCAACGCGAGTCTGGAGGAGCTGGCGGCAGTGCCGGAGATTCCCTGGAATGAGGCAAAGAGAATACGGGAGTTTTTTGAGCAGCAGGACGGGAAACAGCGGAATGAAGGGGTGAAAAATACCTGAACAGAAAACAGCAGATAATACAGGAGGATTTCTATGGGGAACGGGATATATTTGAAGGAGCTGGTAAAGGATCTGGATATCAAGAATCTGATCGAAGAGATCGACTACAGCAAGCGCAAAATTTACGAGTCGGACGTCAATCGAACCGCACTGCCTTTGGCGGGGTATTTTGACTATTTCGACGGGAATCGTCTGCAAATCATCGGTCTGGTGGAGGCCAGCTACCTTCTGCAGCTTTCCGAGGAAAAAAAGGAGGAGGTCTACAGTAAGCTGATGTCCTATCATGAGATTCCGGCCATCGTATTCTGCAGAGGGCTGGAGCCGGATGCGCTTTTTTTGCAGAAGGCTCTGGAAAACCAGATTCCGGTGTTTACGTCAGATAAAACGACCTCTCACTTTACCGCGGAAGCCATTCGGTGGCTGGGCTATAAGCTGGCGCCGATGATCCGTATTCACGGGGTACTGGTGGATGTATACGGCGAGGGCGTTCTGATCACGGGCAACAGCGGCATTGGTAAGTCGGAAACTGCGCTGGAGCTGGTAAAGCGGGGACATCATCTGGTCAGTGACGACGCAGTGGAGATCCGCAAGATCAGCGATACCTCTCTGATCGGCAGCGCACCGGATGTGACCAAGCATTTCATAGAACTGCGCGGTATTGGAATTGTGGATATCAAGGAAATGTTCGGTGTGTCCAGCGTCCGGGAGAGCCATGAAATCAATCTGGTCATCAATCTGGAGGAGTGGGACAGAGAGCGGGAATACGACCGCATCGGCCTGGAGGAGCAGTACACGGAGTATCTGGGCAATAAGATTGTCAGTCATACCATTCCTATCCGCCCGGGCAGAAATCTGGCGATGATTGTGGAGAGCGCGGCTATCAATTACAGGGAAAAGCAGATGGGCTATAACGCGGCGAGGGAGCTGTATCGGCGGCTGCAGCAGTCCATGGCTCACAGGGACGTCGAGGACTGAGCTTTGACTAAATGAAAATAAATTCAGGTATGGAGGAACAAAAAATGGGTAAAATCGTATTTGGAGCGGACATAGGAGGAACCACCGTAAAGCTGGGAATGTTTGACGCGCAGGGCGTGGTGCTGGATAAATGGGAGATTCCCACCAGAAAAGAGGAGCAGGGAAGCTTGATTCTGGGGGATGTGGCAAAAAGCATCGGGGCAAAAATTTCTGCCGGCGGATATACAAAGGAAGATGTGCTGGGCATCGGCGTGGGAGCGCCGGGGCCGGTGGACGGAGCGGGCAATATCGGCGGCGCGGTGAATCTGGGCTGGGGAGACCTGAATATTGTGGATATTCTTGAGCCGCTGGCGGGCGTGCCTGTGAAGGCTGGAAATGACGCCAATGTGGCTGCTCTTGGAGAGATGTGGAAGGGCGGTGGACAGGGATGTCGGGATATGGTAGCCGTGACGCTGGGAACCGGCGTGGGCGGCGGTATTATTGTGAACGGCTCACTGGTGTCCGGGTATAACGGTGCGGGCGGTGAGATCGGTCATATTTTCGTGGAAGAGAAGGAAACGGAATACTGCAACTGCGGTCTGCGGGGCTGCCTTGAGCAGTATGCTTCCGCCACCGGTGTGGTCAGGTTGGCGAAGAGACGGCTGGCAGAGGATCAGGCGCCCAGCAGTCTGAGAGGGCTTGAAGAGCTGACCTGCAAGGACGTGTGGGATGCAGTGAAGGCCCAGGATGCTGTGGCCATTGAAGTTGCGGAGCGCTTTGGATATTATCTGGGAAAGGGGCTGGCAGCTGTGGCCTGTGTGGCCAATCCGGAAGCCTTTGTCATCGGCGGCGGCGTCAGTAAGGCGGGAGAAATTCTGTTTGACTATATTGTGCCTTCGTATCGGAGGCTTGTATTTTCGGGCAGCAGGAATGCCAGATTCCTCCTGGCAAAGCTGGGAAATGATGCGGGAATTTACGGCGCGGCAAAGCTGATTTTAAAGTAACAGAACGGACACGTCCGCCGGCGCGGACATCGCTAAGTATGAGGATGAAAGATGGATTGGAAGAAAGCCTTCAGCGAGAAATTTTCGGCACATTTACAGATTTTGTGGCAGGAGCCGCTCTCCAGACACACCACCTTTAAAATCGGCGGCGCGGCGGAGTGCTTTGTCTATGTGTCAGAACAGGAGGATATTCCAAAAATTCTGGAGTTTTGCCGGGAAAATCAGGTGCAGCTGCATTTGATGGGAAATGGCTCCAATCTGTTGGTGGACGATCAGGGGGTGCCAGGCATCGTGATGTGCATGGGCAGTGATTTTTCACAAATCCGGGTGGACGGTACGAGGATCATGGCTCAGGCCGGAGCCCTGATGAGCAGAATTTCAAAGAAGGCCTGCGACGAAGGACTTTCCGGTCTGGAGTTTGCTCAGGGTATCCCGGGTTCCATCGGCGGAGGGGTGATTATGAACGCGGGAGCCTATGGCGGGGAGCTGAGCCAGGTGGTTGCCAGGGTAACGGCGTATGACCGGGAGGGGAGCTTTCTTGTACTTTCCGGGGAAGAGCTGGGCTTTGCCTACCGTACCAGCGCCATGAAGGAACGGGAGCTGATTGTGGTTTCCGTGGAGCTGGAGCTTGTGCCCGGCGATCGGGCACAGATCAAGTTCCGCATGGCGGAGTATGCCAAAAAGCGCCGGGAAAAGCAGCCTTTAGAGTATCCAAGCGCGGGCAGCACCTTCAAGCGGCCTGCGGGATATTATGCGGGCAGGCTGATTCAGGATGCGGGCTTTTCCGGCTGTCAGGTGGGGGATGCCTGCGTCAGTGAGAAGCACTGCGGCTTTGTCATCAACAAGGGAAATGCCAGCTGCGCTCAGGTCCGGCTTCTGATTCAGAAGATTATAGCAGGAGTGGAGGAGAGTTTTGGAGTGACGCTGGAGCCGGAGATCGTATATTGGGGGCAGGCTGATGGCTAAGGGAGGAGAAGAAAAAAAATCCTTTTCCGCAGGGGTCAAGCAGGAGCTGGCGGCAATTTTACCCTCAGCAAAGCACTGCCGACGGGCAGAGCTGATGGGGATGTATGAGTACGGCGGCCAGATCGGCAGGGTGCGGGAGAACTGTTATACCCTGGGATTTCGCTCAGAAAACGGGCTGGTCGTAAAAAAAGGCTTTACATTGATAAAAAAAACCATTAATATAGAGACTGAAAAAAACCTGACAGAGGAAGAGCTGTTTCATTTTTTACATTTGATTGATCATACTGAACAGGAAGCAGTGAAAGATTTGTCTGAGAGAATATGCTGCAGACGGGCGTTTGTCCGCGGTGCGTTTCTGGTATGCGGCTCCATCAGCGATCCCAAAGGCGGGTATCATATGGAGTTTACCTGTGACTGTGAGGAGCAGGCCGATTTTTTGTCTGGCCAGCTCTCAGCCCTTGGGCTGGAGGCCAGGATACTGGTCAGAAAGCTCAGCTATATTGTCTATATCAAGGAGAGCTCGGCCATTGTGGAGCTTCTTGGCAATATGGGAGCTCACGCATCGCTGCTGGAGCTGGAGAATTTGCGTGCCTATAAGGAAATCCGCAACGACGTCAACCGGAGGGTCAACTGTGAGACCTCCAATATTCGAAAGACGGTTGCGGCCGCGGAGAGGCAGGTGCAGGACATTGAGTATATTGCGTCCGTTCGCGGGCTGGACAGCCTGCCCGGGGGACTTGAGGAGATGGCGAGAGCGCGGCTGGAGCATCCTGACGCGTCCTTAAAGGAACTGGGAGAGTACCTGACGCCGCCGGTGGGAAAGTCCGGAGTCAATCACAGGCTCCGCAGAATCAGTGACTATGCAGATCAGCTCAGGGAAGAACGGATCTGATATGATAAACGACAGCTTTGATTGCCGTTTGCCATAGATTAGTTATACTATTAGTCAATGGAGGAGTATTATGATTAAAAAAAATGTAAAAATCCAGCTGGATTCCGGGCTGGATGTGGAGCCGGTGGCCATGCTGGTGCAGGTGGCAAACCGGTACAGCAGTCAGATTTATATTCGCAACGATAAGCATCGTTTTAACGCGAAGAGTATCATGGGCATGATGACCTTGTGCACGGAGAAGGCCGCAGAGCTGGAGATTACGGCGGACGGCGCGGACGAGGAGGAAGCGGTGGCTCAGATTGAGCAGTATTTATCGGGACAGAGCGCATAAGCGCTTTCCATAAAAAGGAGGTATGTGAATATGTTAGTTTCAGCAACGGAGATGCTTCAGAAGGCTAAGGCCGGACATTATGCGGTGGGCCAGTTTAATATCAATAATCTGGAGTGGACCAAAGCGATTCTTCTGACCGCTCAGGAGTTAAATTCCCCGGTTATTCTTGGTGTATCTGAGGGCGCCGGCAAGTATATGGGCGGCTATGACGTGGTGGTAGGTATGGTCAACGGCATGCTCAAGGATTTAAAGATTACCGTCCCGGTAGCGCTGCATCTGGATCACGGCACCTATGACGGCTGCTACAAATGTCTGGAGGCGGGCTTCTCCTCCATTATGTTTGACGGCTCTCACTATCCCATCGAGGAGAACGTGGCTAAGACCACAGAGCTGGTAGCTGCCGCTCACGCCAGGGGAGTTTCCATTGAGGCTGAGGTTGGAGCCATCGGCGGCGAGGAGGACGGTGTCATCGGCATGGGTGAGTGCGCGGATCCGAAGGAGTGCAAGGCCATCGCTGATCTGGGCATTGATTTCCTGGCGGCAGGCATCGGCAATATCCACGGCAAGTACCCGGCCAACTGGAAGGGCTTAAGCTTTGAGACCCTGGATGCCATTCAGGCACTGACCGGCGAGATGCCCCTGGTGCTTCACGGCGGTACCGGTATTCCGGCGGATATGATCAAAAAGGCCATCACTCTGGGCGTTGCCAAGATCAATGTGAACACGGAGTGTCAGCTTTCCTTCGCAGCGGCAACCCGCAAGTATGTGGAGGAGGGCAAGGACCTGCAGGGCAAGGGCTATGATCCCCGCAAGCTTTTAGCACCCGGCTTTGAGGCTATCAAGGCTACAGTCAAGGAGAAGATGGAACTGTTTGGCTCTGTGGACAAGGCCTGAGACTTTATTTTGGCGGACAACGAGCCTGATAGAGGGTATGCCCTGAAGGTGTGCGTGGATACCTGATTTTACAAAAGAGAAAATCCCCGGAGACCGCATGGTGCGGCGCCGGGGATTTTTGTGTCTGCCGGAAGGAAAAGAAAGAGACAGCGACCGATTGCCGCTGTCTTTCTGAAAAGGAGGAAACCCAGCAGACTGCTTCTACTGGGTTCTGTTTATGAAAAAGAATTTTGTTGTCCTGTCTTGATTTATATACTACATAAAAAATTTGGATAATTCTTGTTGCCAAATTTAACATTCGGAAAATAAATTGTGAACAAAATGTAAACGCCGGACAGGAGACATTTTTCTTGACAGCCTTTTCAGCGAAACCTATAATACTAATGACACAACCCTATCTCCTGCCTGTGGATATTTTGTCCGGTTCCGGATACTCCACACCGAAGGTTTCCACAGTGACGGAGGCCATGCGCTGTTCCTGTACGGGTCTGTCGTTGCGGCTGGTGCGCACGGAGGCGATTTTGTCAATGACATCCAGCCCCTCGATAACCTGGCCGAAGGCGGCGTAGGCGCCGTCCAGGTGGGGAGCCGGAGCGTGCATGATGAAGAACTGACTGCCCGCAGAGTCGGGAGCCATGGAACGGGCCATGGAAAGAACCCCTTTGGTGTGCTTTAAGCTGTTCGGATAGCCGTTCTGGGCGAATTCTCCCCGGATACAATAGCCCGGACCGCCCATGCCGCTGCCCTCGGGGTCGCCGCCCTGGATCATGAAGCCCTTGATGACCCGGTGAAAGATCAGGCCGTCATAGAACCCCTTCCGGATCAGGGAGATGAAATTATTGACGGTGATCGGAGCAATCTCCGGATAGAGCTCCGCTTTCATCACGTCGCCGTTTGCTATAGTGATAGTAACGATTGGATTTTGTGCCATAAATGGTTCTCCTTTGATTTTTTATTTAATCTGAAGGTATTATATTTCAAAAGTGCGATAAAGTAAAGAGCCATGAAGATAGACCTGATATCCGCGCAAAACTGCACAGTCGGGAATCCTCCGATGGAGCCTTGTATCATTGTGGGTTCTTCCCCTGATGAGCTGAGATTCTGGAAGGAGAGAGGCTTCTGCGTACTGGTGGTGCTTGAAGAGCTGCAGAGCTTTGTGGGAACGGAAAGGGAGATGGCTGACCGGATCACCGCACTGACCGAACATGGCTTTGAGGGCTTTGATAATGTATGTATCCATGCCCAGCTGCTGACGGAGAGGGAAAAGCTTCTGATGTGGCAGCACCATCGGGGAGAGCCGGGCACCATCGGGGAGAATGATCGGATTCTGGTCAGGGAGAGCATGGAGCAGGATGCAGCCGCCATCCGGGAAATCTATCAGGATGACAGAAGCGGGCGCTTTCTGGAGCCTCTGTTACCGGAAAGCGTACTGAAAGGTGCGGCGCAGGCGGAGGAAGAGGAGGCCTACGCGGAGTACCTGAGACTGTACAGGAAATATCAATACCCCTTTTATGGCTACGGGATCTGGTCCGTGGTAGAAAAGGAGTGCGGAAGAACTGTCGGCTGGGCCGGGCTTACCTGGGAGAACCATGATGGCTGTGAGGGTCTGTATCTGGGGTATGCGCTTCTGCCGGGATATTGGGGCAGAGGACTGGCGCGGGAGGCCTGTCTGCTGATTCTGGAATTTGTGATGGAGCAGGAGCTGGCGGACAGGGTATATGTCAGGATACAGCGGGAGAATCTTCGTTCCGTCAGACTGGCGGAAGGGTTAAGAGACCAAAGTCCTGTGGAGCTGGAAATACAGATTGCTTCATAGTTACTGTGAACATTAATGCTTTATAACATCATAGATTACATCCAAGGAAGGCATCAATTAACGATATGAAAAAAGTAGATCGAGAGCAGATACTCAGTGGAAATCTCTGGACGGTGATTCTGGGGCTGGCGGTTCCTATCGTCATCAACAGCTTTATTCAGTCCATGTATAATCTGACGGATACTTACTGGCTGGGAAGGCTGGGCACCAATGAGATGGCAGGCATTACCCTGGTTTCGCCGGTGCAGAATCTGATTTTAAATTTTGGCACAGGCATTACCACCGCCGGATCGGTACTGATCAGTCAGTATCTGGGTGCAAAACAGGATGATGACGCCAGGGATATGCTGAGCCATATTTTCCTGTGCGCCATGGTCTTTTCCATTGGCTGCGCGGCTGTGGTCCGGGTCTGCGCGGGAGGCATCTGCGGCTGGCTGGGAGCGGAGGAGGAAGTTTTTTACAACGGCAAAACCTATCTGGAGATCGTGGTTCTGGATATGCCGTTTTTGTATACAATCAATATGTACACGGCGGTGAGGCAGTCTCAGGGAGATACTGTTCGCCCCATGGCTCTGAATGTGACCGGCGTTGTCATCAATATGCTTCTGGATCCCTTACTGATTATCGTGCTGCAAATGGGCACCGCTGGCGCGGCGCTGGCCACCGTGGTATCCAAGATTCCATGCGCCATTTTCGCTTTCGTGGCAATTCGAAGCAAAAAGGAGCCGGTCAGGCTGTCCTACAGGGGCTTTCATTTTCAGAAACAGAAGCTTTACAACATTGCGAAGGTGGGGCTGCCCACAGCCATCGGCGGCAGCACCATGCAGTTTGGCTTTCTGCTGGTGACCAGAAATGTCAATCAGTTTGGCGCAACGGCGGTGGCGGCCTACGGCATCGGCAATAAAATCAACGGTCTGATTACCCTGCCCAGCAACGGCATCGGTTCTGCAGTGGCCACAATCACAGGTCAGAACGTGGGGGCAAAGCAGCTGGATCGGGCGGATCAGGGCTACAGACTTGCCCGCAATATGTCCGTGGTGTTTCTGCTGGTGTGCGGCTTTATTCTGTCCAGAGAGCCGGTATCCAGGGCGGCGGTCAGCATTTTCAGCTCGGATGAGCTGGTAATCGACTATGCTTCCTCCTTCCTGAGTCTGATGGCCATCTGCTGTTTCAGCAACGGCGTATATAATTCCACGATCTCTCTGTTTCAGGGGGCGGGTCATACCATGATTACCATGGCAGTGGACGCCAGCCGGCTGTGGGTGTGGAGATTTGCTGTGCTGTATTTTTGCCAGGGAGTGCTGGGCATGGGCTTCGAGAGCGTATGGTGGGCTGTGGTTCTCTCCAATTTTATTTCGTCGGCCATTATTTACGTATGCTACCGGATGAATCTGTGGAAAAAGGAAACCGTGAAGCTGAGGTAATAAAATTATTGGCTGGATATAGAAAGGCAATCAATGAACAGACGTGATTTTATCAGGAATATTCCCAGGTTGAAGGAAATTTATGTGATCCA